>CALBGL010000089.1 GCA_937892735.1 uncultured Clostridia bacterium
TTTAAAACAGAATTATATGCAGACTCGAAAAAAGTGAGTCCCAGTCTTGCAGGATAGCGTATAAAGTTAGTAGGTGAAGTTCTTTTCAGAGTAGAATTATACGCAGTCTCTCGAAAGGCGCGTCCCAGCCTTGCAGGATAGCGTACAAAGTTGGCAGATAAAGTTCTCTTTAGAACAAAATTGTACGCGGTCTCCCGAAAGGCGCGTCTCAGAATCGCAGGATAGCGTATAAAGTTGGCAGATAAAGTTCTCTTTAGAACAAAATTGTACGCGGTCTCCCGAAAGGCGCGTCCCAGCCTTGCAGGATAGCGTACAAAGTTAGTAGGTGAAGTTCTTTTCAGAGTAGAATTATACGCAGACTCGTGATAGGCGCATCCCAGAATCGCAAGATGGCGTACAAAGTTGGCAGATAAAGTTCTCTTTGGAACAAAATTGTACGCGGTCTCCCGAAAGGCGCATCCCAGAATCGCAAGATGGCGTACAATTTATAGGAGATATGTTCTGAATTATACGCAGTCTCGCGAAAGGTACGTCGCAGCATCGCAGAGCAGCGTATAAAGTTGGCAGGCGAAGTTCTTTTTAGAATAGAATTATACGCAGTCTTGCGAGAGCGCATCCCAGAATCGCAGGATAGCGTACAATTTATAGAGACTATGTTCCTTTTAGAACTGAGTTATACGCAATCCAGCTATTTTCTGAATCCGAATCTGGGAGGGTATTTATTTTCGGAAAATATAGTGTGAAGTTGCTGAAAATGTATTTTGGGATGCAGGAGGTTCTTTTTTGCAATGGAAGAATTATATTAGCAATGTACTATATTGAAATAAATTGAAAGATTGCAAAAAGAGCTTGCATTTTTACGAGGAATATATTATAGTAGGGGAGAGAAAAGCTTTCATGAGGAGGAGCAACTATGGATCCCAAACAGATGCCAAGAGAAATGACTGGCGCGGAACTGAAATCTATGCTCAAGAGCAGTATCAATTTCAAAAGCCTGGGCGGACTCAAAAGCGAGGAGCTCACCCTGCCGCCGGAAAAGAAGCAGTGGTGGCGGGATGCCAAGGTCGGTATGTTCATTCACTGGGGACTATACTCGATTCTGGGAAGAGGCGAGTGGGTGCGGTTCAATGAGCACATTCCGGAAGAAGAGTATGCGAAGCTGGCGGATGAATTTACCGGTGAGAACTGCAATATGGAAGAATGGGCGCAGTTGGCCGAGGATATGGGAGCCAAGTACATGGTGATGGTAGCGAGACATCACGATGGGTTTGCGTTATGGGATAGTCCCGGAAGCTATCAGGGATTTACCACCATGAATACGGCATCGCATAGGGACTACATACGCGAGTACACAGAAGCGGCCAGAAGGCATAATCTGCGGGTAGGCATTTATTATTCCAACATGGACTGGCGGTTTCCGGGTTATTTTGATCCCAAGGGCAAGCCAGAGAGCGCGGCGGCCATGAAGAAGCAGGCTTATGATCAGATTGCGGAACTTTGCGGCCGTTATGGTAAGGTGGATATTCTCTGGTATGATGGCTCCTGGCTCAATCACAGCGGCAGCGATACTACAGCGGCATGGCTTTGGGAGCCTGTAAAGCTGAATTTGCTGGCGCGAAGCTTTAATCCTGATTTGCTGATCAATCCCCGGTCTGGTTGGGAAGGGGATTTCTATTGTGATGAAGGTTCTCACGAGATTACAGGTAAGATCATTCCTGTACCGTGGGAAAAGAACATGTGCGTCTGTTCAGGCGCCTCCTGGGGATGGATGGCCAATGACCCGGTGTCCGATCTGGACTGGCTGATTCATATGTTGGTTGATGTGGTGACCAGAGACGGCAATATTCTGTTCAATGTAGCGCCGGATGGCAAGGGGGCTATACCGGAAGCGGTACAGAACCGCGTGCGGGAACTGGGACAGTGGCTGAAAGAAAACGGCGACAGCATCTATGGAACGCGCGGCGGCCCGATAGAGCCCGTAGACAAGGTCTATGGTAGCACCAGCAAGGGGCAGAATATTTATCTGCATATTCAGGATCCTGCGGTGTTTGCAGACTGTACGGTGCCCCTCGCGGGATATCGTGTGCTCGGCTGCAGCTATCAGGGCGAGACGGTAGCGTATACGCAGGATGGGGATAACCTGAAGATCACATTGCCAGCAGGACTTCCTAAGCAGGCGGATACGATCATCCGGCTGCAGGTGGATCGTCCAGTAGAACCTGAGAAAGACGCGGATGTGTATTTTACAGGAAAGTGAGGAAGAAACCATGTATTATGGGGTGGCATATTATCCGGAACAGAAGACGCCGGATGATCTTAAAAAAGACATCCGGCTGCTCATAGAGTCCGGAATCAATACGGTGCGGATGGGCGAGTTCGCCTGGTGTCGTTTCGAGCCACAGGAGGGTGAGTATCATTTTGAATGGCTGGATCCTGTAGTGGAAGAACTGGGGAAAGCGGGGATCTATACGGTGATCTGCACGCCAACGTCCTGTCCGCCTGCCTGGATGTGCGAGAAGTATCCAGAGATTCTCTATGTGGACAATCGCGGTGTCACGCGTCCCTTTGGCGGCAGACGGCATTACTGCTATACCAATGAGAAATATCGCGAGCTTTCCCGCATCATTGCGGAAAAAATCGGCGAGCATTATGGGCAAAATCCCTATGTGCTGGGATTCCAGATCGACAACGAACCGGCGCAGGAGGCGACGGGACGATGCCATTGTCCGGCCTGTCAACAGGCGTTTCGGAAATGGATCGAATCCCGGTATCATACGGTGGAGGAGTGGAATCAGCGGACGGGCAGCGTGTTCTGGTCGCAGGAACTTTCCAGTTTCTCTCAGGTGTATACGCCGGTGACGACAATAGAGCCCCACGGGATTGACGCGGTGCCTGTACATTTCGAGAATCCGTCCATGCGGTTGGAGTTCGAGCGGTTCAGCAGCCAGCAGCAGATCGATTATCAGGAGATCCAGACACGCGTGCTGAAAAAATACACGGATAAGCCAGTGACTACCAACGGAACCGGGCTGGCTACGAATAGTATCGACTACTTTGAAAGTTTTAAGACACTGGATCGATATGCGTTCGACTTCTATCCGGGCATGCGTCACAGTAAGATCGATTCGTTTGCGTATGGCTTCGCCAGAGGGGTCAAGAAGGACACGCCCTTCTGGATTCTGGAATTCATGTCCGGCGGCGGCCATGGGCTCCGGGGGCACGGCCGAGTGCAGACGCCGCCCAATACATTGAAACAGGCGGTAGTACAGGCGATGGCGCATGGCGCCGAAATGATGCTGCATTTCCAGTTTCGGACATTCCCTTATGGAGCAGAGCAGCTGAACTATGCCATTGTAGACATAGACGGCGTACCGCGCAGAAGATATCGGGAGATGCAGGAGACGGCGGCGGTCTTAAAGCAATTGGCTCCGTATGAGAAGGCCATGATGCATAATGAGGTCGGAATCGTCTTCGATTACGATGCCTATTGGGCGCTGGCCATTAAGCCGGTCAATGAGAATTTCCGGTATCTTGCGTTCTGCAACCAGTTCTACAAGCTGCTGAACGAGATGGGGCATACGAGCGATGTGATCAGCCTGGACGCGGATTGGAGCGCGTACAAGATGATCGTCGTGCCTTCGCTTTTTGTTATGCGGGAGTCTTACCGGCAGAAGATGAAGGAATATGTGAAAAATGGCGGTACACTCATCGCTACGTTCCTGACCAGTGTGAAGAACGTGGATAACACAGGGTATATCGAGAACCTGCCTGCGGGACTCACGGATCTGTTTGGCGTGACCGTACAGGAGGTGGAGCCCGTGGATGGCAGGAGCCGGTCACACATGAAGCTTTCTCTGGTGTCTGGCGAAGTGACCTGCGAAGACGTCTACTGGTCCGAGCTGCTGGAAGGATCTGCGCAGATGGTGGGAACTTATTTGGAGGATTATAAGGCGGGATGCGGTGTCATTGCCAAGAATACCTACGGAAAGGGGACGGCCTGGTACTTAGGGACGATGCCGGAGGAGAAAACGGCTTCCCAGCTTCTGGCAGAGATCGTCCAGGAGGCGGGACTGACTCCCATGAAAATCCAGGTGCCATCTGGCTGCGAAGTGGTTCGCAGAGAGCTGGATGGCAAGAAGCTCTATTACGTATTCAATTTCAATGCGGAACCGGTGCAGGCCGTCTGGCAGGGGACTCTGCGGGATGTGCTGAGCAGGGAGGCGCATGAGAATGGCGCGCAGGTAACGCAGGATGGATTTTTGATCTTACAGGAGGACTAAAATGAGAACAGCGTGTATCATTCTGGAGGCATCCGGCAACAAGAGAATCGCAACCGGGATGTCCTATCTGGAGGAGAGCCTGCGGAAAGCAGGGTATGAGATTGTCAAGGTTTCAGAGACAGAGGCAGCGCCATATCGCGACTTGCCCGGCATGAAGATCTATGCGGGGGATAGGAGAGTCAGCACGTTTCTGCAGGATCTGGAGCAGAAAGAGCTGCTCTTGTATCACTGTCCCGTGCCCGAGGGAGAGGGTTTCTATCTGAGCACGGTAGCAGGCGGCCTGACGGTGGTTTCAGGCGGCAGCGACACGGGGACGATGTATGGTTTGCTGGAACTTTCCGAGCGGATTGACGAAGCGGGCGAGATTCCCTATGAGCTGGCTTTTGGAGACGCGCCGGTGTATAAACTGAGAGGCCCGGTCCTAGGGCTGCAGAAGACGAAGATCGAGGCGCCGAGAAGAACTTATGAGTATCCGATCACACCGGATCGGTTCCCCTGGTTCTATGACAAGGCACAGTGGGAAGAATACTTGGATATGATGGTGAAAAACCGGTGTAATGTATTGTATATCTGGAGTGGACATCCCTTTGCATCGCTGGTGAAGGTGCCGGATTATCCGGAGGCGCTGGAAGTCACCGAGGAAGAACTGCAGTTAAATCATGATGTCTTCATGTGGCTGACGGAGGAGTGTGATCGCCGGGGTATCTGGGTCGTACTCAAGTTCTATAATATCCATATCCCCTACGAGTTTGCAGTCTATCATGGTCTGGATCCACACCAAAGCAGCATTCATCCCTTGGTGGCGGACTATACTCGTAAGTCCATCGCGGAGTTTATTAAGTCCTATCCGCATATCGGACTGATGGTCTGCCTGGGCGAGGCGCTGCGCGGTCTGGCGGCGAAGACGGAATGGTTCGTGAAGACGATCATTCCCGGAGTGAAGGATGGGATCGAGGCAGCCGGTCTGACAGAAGAACCGCCGATCATCCTGCGCGGTCATGATTGCGATCCGATCGACGCCATGCAGCAGGCGATGCCTCTGTATTCGAATCTGTATACGATGTGGAAATATAATGGAGAGGGCCTGACGACCTATCAGCCCAGAGGCAACTGGCAGAAGGAGCACCAGATGCTGTCTTCTATCGGGACAACGCATATCATCAACGTGCATATCGTAGCCGATTTGGAGCCGTTCCGCTATGGTGCGCCCGCTTTTATCCAGAAGTGTATGCAGGCAGGCAAGTACCGCCTGGGCAGCAATGGACTGCATCTGTATCCGTTGTTCTACTGGGATTGGCCCTATTCGCCGGATAAGAAGGAACAGCGGCTTTATCAGGTGCGTCGGGACTGGATGTGGTACGCGGCCTGGTTCCGGTACGCCTGGAATCCGGATCGCGGTGAGAAGACGGAGAAACTGTACTGGCAGGATCAGATGGTGAAGCATTATGGCTGCAGCCCAGAGGATGCGGCAGCTATGCTGGAGGCCATCGAGTCGGCGGGACAACTGGCGCCCCGAAACCTGCGCCGTATCGGCATTACCGAGGGAAATCGTCAGACTTGGAGCCTCGGGATGACCCTGAGCGAGATGACCAATGTGGTACGCTATCGTCCGAACCTGGAGCTGTGGCATTCTGTAGGCGGACAGGGGGAGCAGCCGGATGAATATGTGCAGAAGAAGGTGAAGGGAGAGCCGCATCTGGGCGAGACGCCGCCGGATATGATTGCGGATACCGATTATTTCGCCAAGAAGGCCATGGACGCGGTAGAAAAGGCGGGGAAGACGATGACGACAAACCGCGACGAGTACGAGATGTGGAAAACGGATATCGAAGCACTTGCGCTCCTGACCGATTCCTATAATCGCAAACTGGAGGCGGCTCTCCTGATTCTGGAGTATAAGTATACGATGAATCAGGATCTGAAGGGAGATCTCAGGCTGCTGGATCAGGCGAAGGAATATCTGAAAAAGAGCCTGGAAGCGTATCAAAAGTTGGCGGAGTTGACGGACAAGACTTATCTGTATGCCAACAGCATGCAGACGCCGCAGCGTAAGATCCCCTTCGAGAACGGCGAGCTGTATGGTCACTGGATCCAGTGCCTGCCGGAGTACGAGAAGGAATACGCAAACTTCGCGAGGCATCTGGATGAGATGCATCAGGGCGTATACCCGAAGATGCAGGTGGTGGACGAGTCGGATGTGAAGCCGTTGACGCCGGCGCCGTATACGCTGTTGTCTGCGGAGTACGAGAGCTATCCGATTCGTAAGGGAGAAGTGGTGTTCACGGATTCCGGCGTGAAGATCGAACAGGTGATTCCAGAGGTAGAGGGACTGGTCGGCGTCCGGTTCTCGCATGATACGGCAATCGGAGGGGGCATCAAGATCAAAGTGGATCTGCCCCAGGATTCCAAGGTGCTGATTGGATACTTCAAGGATAAGGCGGTTCAGTGGATGCAGGTACCGGATCTGGAAACCAATACGCACGCGGACGATCGCGGAGGGCTGACGCCTGTTTACAAGAACGCGATGAAGGTACAGGGGTGCCCTGTGATGGACTTTCATATGTTCCGCTACGAGAAGGGCGTGCACGAGATCAGTTTCGATAATGGTGGCTTTGTATTTGCGGGTGTGATTCGGGCGGATGAACCAGTGACGCCACGAAATGCGGATATGGCTGACGAGACTTTGGAGACGTTGGATTGGATGTACGAATAACAAAAAACAGGAAAAGGCGGTCGAGAGCAACAGGACTCTCGACCGCCTTTTTACGTGTGCACAATGCTTTGTGTTCTCGTATTCTGTTATGACATATGTAGCGAATCGTATATTACATGAGAATTTTTACAAAGCAAAACTCGTCAAAATATACTTGTTTTCAATCCGTGACGACTATGGATTCGACAAAATGAAATAAAAAGAGTAGATTTACAATGTATAAAGGTAAGATTTGCAATTGTAATGTAAAAAAGAAGTGATATAATTAAACCATCGGTACTATCTTGTTAGGAGATGATTACGGTTCTATGATTCTGTAGGACATCTTCCTTGGGAGAAATACCGAAGCGCTTGACATAACAGCGGTAAAAATTGGAATAATCACCAAATCCGCTGTTCCGGAAGGCTTCTTGTATGGACATGCCGCTGTGGATTTTCTGGCGAGCAATGGTAAGACGCTTGATCAGTACATAGTCCCAGAGAGTCGTGCCGGTGATTTCCTTAAATCTCTTGTTCATGTAAGACTTGCTGATGCTGAATTGTTGGCACAAATGATCCAGCGAGAGATCTTCCGTAAGATGTTGATTGATGAAAACGATGACATTTCGAATGGTATCGGAAACGCTCACGCCTAGGGAGACATTGGCATTTTGGGAGGTCTGAAGAAGACGACGCAGGGAGAAAAGGGCCGTGGAAAGGATGGCCAGAATGCTCTGACGCTGGTAGGCGACGGATTCTGTGTTTAAGGAACCAATGCCGGTGAAAAGATGCTTAAAATAGCTTTCTGCTTCGGAGGGCGGCGCGATTTGCGGAGCTGGCAAAGTGTGGATGAACGCATTCAAGACACCGCTGGGGTCGATCTCGCTTAAGATCTCAGCGCTGAACTGGATCGTGATTCTTTCATAGGTAGAATCGGTATCTACATGAGTCATGTGAGCGTCAATCGGATGAATCAGCAGGATGCATCCGGAGAAGATGGGATACTCAGCGCCTTCTATATAGTAAGACCCTCGTCCGGATACAATGTAATCCAGTTCATACAGGTTGTGAACATGCATGCTGAATTGTGAAAAAGTGTCGGGATCATTGTGTTTATAGTCTAGAAATAGGTCAGGCGTATCGAAGCGATACAAGCGGGTACTCATCGTAAAACCTCCTTATCACGAGTGGGGATGTATATTAAAAGCCGCGTAGTAATCTGCGCGCTGCCTTTATTGTATCACAAAGAAGTCATTTTTGCAATGAAGAAGAAAGGAGAGCGGAGTTAAGATGGCCAATACGACAGCGGCGTCCAGCACTCGACGGAAAGAAGGGTATTGGGCGCGGTTATTTAAGAGTCTGAACCGGACGAAGTTTTTACAGCTTCTGCTATTGCCTGGGCTCATTTATTATATCGTATTTCAGTATGTTCCCATGTATGGTGTTATCATTGCTTTCAAGGACTATAAGATCCGAGAAGGTATCTTAGGGAGTGACTGGGTCGGATTGCAGCATTTCAAAGATTTTTTCAATTATATGTATAGTTGGAGGATCATTCGAAATACCGTATTGCTGAACTTTTACAATTTGATTTTTGGATTTCCGATGCCTATCATTTTTGCTATATTGTTGAATGAGGTTCGAAATCTCCGATACAAGAAGTTCGTGCAGACCATTAGTTATATGCCTCACTTCATTTCTACGGTGTCTATCGTAGGTATTCTGACGATGATCTTATCGCCGACCTCTGGAATTGTGAATGTTCTTATCTCCAAACTGGGGGGGACGCCCATATACTTCATGACGCGTCCCGAATGGTTTAGAACTATCTATGTGGCGTCCGGCGTCTGGCAGGATCTGGGGTGGGACGCGATCATTTATATCGCGGCGCTGGCCAGCGTCAATCAGGAATTGTATGAGGCGGCCGTGATCGATGGCGCCAGTCGGCTGAAGCAGATCTGGCATGTGTCCTTGCCGGGAATTCGTTCTACGATTGTGATCATGCTCATTATGCGGATGGGAAGCATGATGAGCAGTAATACGGATAAGGTTCTGTTGATGCAGAATGAGTTGACCTATGATGTGTCCGATATTATCGGTACCTATGTATACCGCCGTGGTATTCGGGACGCGGACTACAGCTATTCAACAGCGGTCGGATTGTTTAACTCGGTAATCAATGTTATCTTTGTTGTGGCGGCGAATACGATAGCCAAGAAGCTTGGCGAGAGCTCGCTGTGGTAAGGAATGAGGTGAGAGTATGGTAAGAGACAGATCTTTATCGGGGAGGACTTTCACCGCGGTCGTGCATGTGGTTATGGTGTTTGTGCTTCTGATCACACTGCTTCCGGTGATTCACGTAATATCCATTTCGTTTTCCAGTGCGGCGGCGATCAACCGGGGAGAAGTAGGACTCTGGCCGGTGGAGTTGAGTATTAGCGCATATACGGCGATCTTCTCCACGGGAAATGTTCCTAGAAGTTTCATGAATTCTATTTACTATACCGTATTAGGGACAGTGATTAATATGGTATTGACAACGATGATGGCCTATCCGTTGTCCCGGCCGCATCTGACATTTCGTAAGTTCTATAATGTGTTGATTTTGATCACCATGTTCTTCAGCGGCGGTCTGATTCCCACTTTCCTGACGGTTCGAAACCTGGGATTGTATGACACGGTTTGGGCGGTTGTACTTCCGGGTGCGATTTCCACATGGAATTTGATCATCATGCGGACCTTCTTTATGAACCTTCCGGTAGAATTGGAAGAATCGGCCCAGCTGGACGGCGCGAATGACCTGACGATCTTCAGTCGAATCATTCTGCCGCTATCCAAGGCGTCTATCGCGACCATCACTCTGTTCTACGCGGTCAGCCACTGGAACAACTGGTTCAATGCGATGATCTATTTTAAGAGCAGCAAGTCTTATCCGCTGCAGACGATCCTGCGCTCCATCGTCATCAATAACGAGATGTCAGAGGAGATGCAGGTGGATGAAGTGATTGACAGCGTATCGGCGGAAGGGATCAAGTATTCCACACTAGTGGTATCCATGGTACCGATGCTGGTGGTCTATCCCTTTATCCAGAAGTATTTTGTGAAGGGCGTTATGATCGGTTCGTTGAAGGGCTGATCTGCCATAAAAAACAAAAAGGAGAGAAGAAAGATGAAAAAGTGGATGAGCGTATTGCTTATCGCCTGTATGCTGGTTACGATGGTAGCCTGCAGTGGCACTGACGACAGCAGTTCTCAGGCAGAAGCATCTCAAAGCGAGACCTCTCAGGTGGAAGAGTCCCAGGCAGAGACCTCTGGAGATGCCAGTGCGGAAGACAGTGTCGCGTCGGAGTATGCGGACACGATTACCATGGGCGCCCTGTATGAGGTATCTAAGGATCGTATTCCGGATCGGCCATCTCTGGTAGATGATATGCTGAAGGAGCGTTTCAACGTGGTTCTGGAGTGGAACGATATCCAGAATAGCGCCTTCAATGATGTCATCAACACCATGCTGGCCAGTGAGGAGTATCCGGAAGTGTTCTGGAACCTGAACCACCCGACGGAAGTCAAGAACATGGGGTTGGAAGGATATTTAAAGCCATTGAATGATTACCTGGACTCCATGCCGGACTATAAGGCGTTATGGAGCGAAGAAGACTTCCAGACCATGCTGGAGTTCTGCAGTGCTTCTGATGGCAATCTGTACTATACTCCTACGCAGAACTACCGCAGTGCTTCCATGAGCTGGATCTATCGGAAGTCCGCTTTCGATGCGAATGGCTGGGAACTGCCCACCACGCCCGAAGAGCTGTATGATTTGTTGACTGAGATCAAGACGGCGGATCCGGAGTCGGTTCCGATGCCTACTCGTGGCAATTGGAAAAATGCGATCCAAGGTATGCGGGTCGCCTATGATGTAACCAGTCTGGAATCCTATGTGGACGCCTACACGGGCGAGTTCATTCCTTACGGCTATACCACAGATGGCCTGCGGGAAGCACTTCGTTGGACCAACATCTTCTATAAAGATGGCCTGATCGATCCGGAATTTGTAACGGGCGATGATAATCAGTGGACAAGCTTCTATGCAAATGGACAGGCTTATATCGAATATCAGTACGTAGAGCGTACCGTATGGGCGGAGACCAATATGTCTCCGGTAGATCCAGAGGTGGACTGGGAATTCACCGATTATAATGTATCCTCTGATGACAACGAGGGGTATCTGTATGAGCATGAGAATACTTTCTTTGAATATGGATACTCTTTCACCGATAAGATTTCTGATGAAGGATTGGCGAGGATGTTGGATTGGTGCAACTGGATTAGCACGGATGAAGGCGCGACCTTCATGTGCATGGGCGTTGAAGGCGTGACCTATCAGGTGAACGACGACGGCACGCTGCAGTTCATGGACCATATGTATCATGATACTCGGAATCCGGAAGGCGAGCAGCCATGGAAGTATGGTATGTACATGGGCATCCTGCGTCAGACCGAGGACTATACTCGTGAAGTCGGTAAGGATACCAACATCACGATCTCTGAGGAGTTCGCGGCAGATTCTAACGCGTACTATTCTCCGGCATATCCTGAGAAATATACGACGGATGAGGAGTCTCGTCTCGCAGAGCTGGATACTCAGATTGAAGACATGGCTGGAGAGTACATCCTGCGCTTTATCATGGGCGAACTGGATGTAACCGATGATAATGCCTGGAACGAGTATCTGGCGGCGCTGGATAACGCGGGGCTGCAGGAGGCTTCTGAGATTCGTACAAACGGATATAACGTGTCCCAGGAGTAATCGGAATCTATTTACAGGAAGCTGCTCCAAGAGCAGCTTCCGGGAGTTTTTTGCCGGTGCTTTTGCACCGGCATTTTATCTGAAAGTATTGACAAATCACGTGGCTTAATAGTATGCTGTATCAAGAAGAGAGTCACGCCTCTTAAAGGCAGACTAAGTATGGATAAAGGAGCAGACAAATGATGTGGCAGAATGAGGACGAAATGTTCGCGCTGATGAAGGAGAAGCTGTATACGCCGGTAGTGGGCGATATTCTGGACGCGATGGGATATTATCATCAGTTCCTGCCCCAGAATATTCGACCATTGAGGGAGAATATGAAACTGGCAGGCAAGGCTATGACGGTATTGATGATTGACGTATATGGTCCGCAGAAGAAACCCTTTGGCCTGTTGACAGAGGCACTGGATCAGCTGCAGAAGAATGAGATTTATATTGCGACGGGCGGCACCAAGCGGTGCGCCTATTGGGGCGAACTTCTGACCGCCACGGCGAGAACACGCGGCGCGGTAGGCGCGGTGCTGGATGGCTGGCACAGGGATACCCCGCAGGTGCTCGCCCAGAATTGGCCTGTTTTCAGCTGCGGGTGTTATGCCCAGGATTCTTCGGTTCGTACGCAGGTCGTAGACTTTCGTTGCCCGATCGAGATCGGACAGGTGACGATTCATGACGGCGATTTGATTTTTGGCGATGTGGACGGCGTTCTGGTGATTCCGAAGGAGCGCGCGGAAGAAGTGCTGGAAAAATCATTAGAGAAGGCCTCGGGAGAGAAGGTCGTGCGCAAGGCGATTGAGGGCGGGATGAGCGCCACGGAAGCCTTTGCCAAGTACGGGATCTTATAAGATGGCAAGAGCGTTTCAGATCGATATCCGGGATAACGTGGTCACGGCCCTGGAGGAGATTGCGCCGGGACCGGTACAGATTCTGGGAGACTGTGCAAAGGAGCGGTATGACGCGGCGGAAAAGATCCCGGATGGGCACAAGATGGCGATTCGGAGGATCGAACAGGGAGAAAAGATTATTAAATATGGCGTGGTAATCGGCGAAGCGACGAAGGAGATCGCGCCGGGAAGCTGGGTGCATCTGCATTGCGTGCGGAGCCTGTATGATGAACGTTCGTCTCATCTGGATCCAGAGACAGGCGTGCCCTTGGATACGAAGTATGAGTGAGGAATTAAAGATGCGGGAAAACTGGATTGGATATTGCAGACAGGACGGCCGTATGGGCATCCGAAATCGGGTGCTGGTGATCTATACGGTAGAATGCGCTTCGTTTGTGGCCAAGGAAATCTGTCGGATCATGGATCATCCGGATGTGGAGCTCGTTGGTTTTTCTGGTTGTACGGATAATGAATATGCGGTTCGTATGCTGATTGCCCTGATTCGGCATCCCAATGTGGGCGCGGTGCTTGCGGTGGGCTTGGGGTGTGAATATACACAGCCCGAATGGCTCGCGGAGATCGCTGTCAAGGAGGGAAAAGAAGCCTCCTGGATGTTTATTCAGCAGGAAGGGGGGACGCGGCTCAGTATTGAGAAAGGCGTATCCTGGGTGAAAGAAGCTCTGGAAGTCCTGAAGAAGACGCCTCGGGGCAGCATGGGATGGAAAGATCTCACAGTGGGCGCGGAGTGCGGCGGGAGCGACTATACCAGCGGGCTCGCGGGAAATGTGGTGGTGGGGCGGTTCTTCGACAGATTGGTGAACCGGGGCGGTTCTGCCCTGTTTGAAGAAATTGTGGAAGCCGTAGGATTGGGCGATATGCTGGTATCTCGCGGCGCTACCGAAGAAGCCGCCAGGGAGCTGCGGGAGACCTATGACAAGGCGATGGCCTATTGTAAGGAGGTACACCAGTATTCCATCAGCCCCGGTAATTTTGCCGGAGGTCTGACGACCATCGAGGAAAAGAGTATGGGAGCCGTGATTAAGAGCGGCAGCAGCCCCATTCAGGGGGTACTCAAGGTCAGTGAGCGTATACCCTATCCGGGGCTCTGGCTTCTGGATTCGACGCCGGATCCGCATTGGATGCAGTTTGGCATTACCAATCCTAATGATAATGAAGGATTGATGGATCTGATCAGCTGCGGCACGCAGTTGGTATTTCTGGTGACGGGACGCGGCAATGTGGTCGGAAGTGCGGTATCCCCGGTTGTGAAAATTACGGGAAACAGCAGGACGTATGCCCGGATGCGGGAAGATATGGACTTTGACGCAGGTCGGGTACTTCATGGAGAATGCAGTATGGACGAGCTGACGGATGCGCTGGATGAACTGGTGTGGCGTACGGTTTCCGGAGAGATGTCTAAAGCGGAAAAATTGGGACACAAGGAGTATTTTGTTCCTTATAAATATCAGAATGAGACTTGCAGACTGGAGGGATAACATGTTCGAGACCCATGAAATGTTCTCATTAAAAGGAAGAACTGCCATCATCACAGGGGGCCTTACGGGCCTGGGATTAGCCATCACCCGCTGCATGGTGGGAGCGGGCGCCAAGGCTGTGGTATTGAGTAGGGAGCAGCCTGAAAAGGCAGCGGAGATTCTGGAAGAGTTTAAGGGGAACGCGGTATTTTATCAGTTCAATGTGACGGATACGGATAAGACCCAGCGGCTGGTGGATCAGATCATCGCGGAACAGGGGCCGGTGACGATCCTGGTGAATAACGCGGGCAATCATTGCAAGAAGACGATCGAGGATATGACGGTGGAAGACTATGAGAAGGTGCTCGATGTGCATCTGGTGGGCGCGTTCGCGTTGACCAAGGCGCTGGTACCGCATATGAAGGCGCAGAAGAAGGGAAGCATTCTGTTTCAGGCCAGTATGACGAGCTATATCGGACAGCCCCAGGTGGCGGGATACGCGACCGCGAAGGCTGGATACCTGGGTTTGGTCCATGTCCTGGCCGCGGAATGTGGACCAGAAGGCGTGCGCGTCAATGCCATCGCGCCGGGCTGGATCGAGACGCCTATGTTTCATCAGGCGACGGATAACGATCCCCCGCGTCTTCATAAGATCCTGGGACGGATTCCTATGAAAAAAGTGGGAGATCCGATGGACATTGGCATGGCGGCGGTATTCCTTTCCAGCGACGCAGCTCGTTATATCAATGGCGTCTGCCTGCCGGTGGATGGCGGCGCGCTGATTGGATTCTGAGGAGAAATTATATTTCCTAGTTGACAAGTAGGTATGCCAGAGATATAATGAAAATGCGATAAGCAAATTTTTAACAAGGGGTGATTTGCATGAAGGATTTGTTTGATTTGACAGGCAGGGTGGCGCTTGTTACGGGCGCTTCTTCGGGACTTGGAGTTCAGTTTGCTAAGGCATTGGCCAGGCAGGGAGCGGATGTAGCGATCTGCGCGCGCCGTGTGGAGAAGCTGGAACAGGTCAAGAAGGAAGTGGAGGCGCTGGGCGTTCGCTGCTACGCCCATGCCTGCGATGTGCTGAAGACGGATGATATCAAGCAGACGATGAAGGATGTTGCGGATCATTTTGGCAAAATTGATATTCTGGTGAACAACGCAGGGGTTGGCGATACGGCGCCAGCAGAAGGGATGACAGATGAAATGTGGCATCGTGTCATTGGAACGAATCTCAACGCGGTATATTTCTGCGCGCGTGAGGCGGCGAAGTATATGATTTCTCGCGGGTACGGAAAGATTATCAATATTGGTTCGATTCATTCCGAAGTGGTGATGAGCCCCGCGACATGGCCGGTGACAGCCTATGCGACGGCCAAGGGTGGTGTCAAAATGCTGACAAAGGGGTTGGCCAGCGAATGGGCTTCCAAGGGAATCACGGTCAATGCGATCGGCCCGGCTTATTTTGGCAGTGAGATGACCAATACTATTTTGGACAGCGGCGCCTTTGACGCGGTAGCCAAAGCCTATTGTCCTATGGGAAGACCGGGGAAAGAAGGAGAACTGGATGGCGCGCTGATCTATTTTGCGTCCGATGCTTCTTCGTATACCACGGGACAGCTTCTGTGCGTCGATGGCGGCTGGACAACCATCTGATTTTCGAATATCATTTTACGGAAACTTCATGGAGAAAAAACACGTCTTTTACATGGCTATGATAGATTCATGGTATCAGAGTTGCTGTAATCCATTGAGCAACAAAGAGGAAGGAGAGACGTGGGATGGATCCGATGTTTTATCTGGAATGGGGCTTTTGGATGGTGACGGCCATTATTATGAGCGGTATCAGACAAAATCATGCGGTATGGATCTGGAGACTGCTTACCTTACTTTCCTGTATGGATTTGGTCATATCCCTACTGGTGGGACGTGCGTGGTGGGATTATGGGATGGTTCTCATTCTGTTGATGTACTGTTTTTTATATTTACCATGGAGGGGAAAGGTAAGCATATGTCCGCATTGTGGACGGCGAATGTATTATAAAATGCTTGTCGGGAATAGTTGCCCGTATTGTCATCGGTCGGTTATGAGGGATTCATATTGCCAAAAACGCATATAATAGAGAAAAAGACCATTGTCCAAAAAACAATGGTTCTTTTTTTAATTTCAAGAACACGAAAAATTTTAAAAAATACCTCTTGACAAATAATACTACGTGTAATATAGTATTATGCGAAAGGGGGTATCAATCATGGATGCGCAGTTAAAGCGAGGTATGCTGGAGATCTGTGTTCTCGCAGTGTTAACGCGGGGGGAATCCTACGGTTATCAGATGATTAAGGATCTTTCGCCGTGTATCGAGATTTCAGAATCCACGTTATATCCGATTCTGAAACGACTGGAAAAGAATGATTGCGTCACTGTTTATATGGTGGAGCATAACAGCCGGCTCCGGAAGTATTATCGGATTACCGGAGAAGGACAGAAGAAGATTCGGGCATTTCTGGAAGAATGGAAGGAAATGATGGGAATTTATCATTTTATCGAAAATCAAGTGACGGGAGGAGGCGGAGTATGAAAAAAGCAGAATTTTTAGCATTGCTGAGAGAGAGACTTGCGGATTTCTCGAATGAGGATGCTGAAAAGTCGGCAGCATTTTACAGTGAAATGATTGATGATCGGATGGAAGAGGGGATGACGGAGGAAGAGGCGGTCGCGGCGTTAGGAAATTTGGACGATATCGTTCGATCTATCCGGCAGGAAACACATGGAGAAGGAGACGCAGCACAGCGACGGGAGCCGCGCAGGAGCGGGGCGGCGACGCCCGGGCAGGAAAATCCCCATCGCGCCTCGAACAGCGGAAGACATTTGTCCATTGCGGGAATTGCGGGGATCGTGATTGGAATCGTGGCCATCCTGGTTGCGGTGATGATCCTGATGTTTTCTTTAGATCATATGGATGACGCGGATGATCATCGCAATGTGCAGAATGTATCGCAGAGCGTACAACCTGTGGATCAAAATAACAGCGCCATGCAGACCTCGCAGCCAGTGAGCAACAACAGTACTGCGCAGACGTCTCAATCAAGTCATAACGGTACTATATCAAGCGGCGGTTTTGTTCGAGAGGAATATGCTCTTGACATGTCCTCGGTGCAGAAACTTTATGTAAGCAGTGTGATCGACGAGATCCATATTATGCCGGGAGATGGAACACAGCTGCGAGCAGTATATCAGAAGAGCGATACGTACTGGTATGAGACACGGCAGGAAAACGGCACGCTTTATATTGAGCAGAAAACAAGCCAGGAACAGGGGAACTGGCGGGGCAGAGATGATGACTGTGAGCTGTGGATTTATCTGCCGCAAGGAGCCGCGGAGCTCGAAGTATCAACAATGAACGGTGAAGTCGATATCACTAATTTGAATTTGCCGGAGACTACGATCTTGTCCAGCGCAAGCGGCGATATTGACTTGGCAAATTGTACAGGAAGTACAGTTCAGATCACGAGTACAAGCGGAGACATTGATACAGAAGCTTGTGTCATCAATGCGCTGCAGGTGAATAATACAGCGGGCAGCATCGATCTGGAAATAGAAGCGCAGACGGCAACGATCGTTAATGCCAGTGGAGAGGTCGATGTGAAACTGCGTGGCACCAACTTAGATTATACCGTACAAACACAAACCACATCCGGCAGAGCCATGGCTGGAATGGGTACAGGTTCCAGAGTGATTAGTATTACCACGGAAAGTGGAGAAATTGAATATGAATTTGTAAATCGCTGGGATTAAAGTATGAAGGGGCTGTGATTCAATTTTCGCAGCCCCTTTTTTTGTTAGCGGCTTAGGAGGGGAATAGCCTTGAGTCTGCTTTTTCGATTTTGATGATCTTTGGATCGGGAAAGTATCATCAGGAAATGTAAAATTTACAATAGATTTTGGCGGGGCGATGATACTGGGAGGAGGGTATCCTCGCCCGGGGCAATTTCGCCTCACCCGCGTCCAGAAAGTATCATCAGGAAATGTAAAATTTACAATAGATTTTGGCGGGGTGATGGTATTGGGGGACGGAGAAGTATCCACGCCCGAGTTCTCTTTCTCGATTTGGGGGCTGGAAAGTATCATCGGGGAATATAAAATTTACAATAGATTTTGGAATGTGATGATATGGATGGAGAGGAGAAGAAATCCCCGGGGAATAGGGAGATAGGGGACGGACACACAATATATAGCTGTCAGAAAATTAATTAAACACAAAATGGAGTATTTTTTCTAAAATTACCACTTCACAAATCAAGAGTTATAGGGTATAATAGAAAACATCCACAATACAATAGAGGAGAATGAGTATGGATTCTTATTTGGAGAATGTACGGGTCATCAAGAAGGATGGCACGAAGGAGAAGTATAAACCGGAAAAGATTATCACGGCAGTATGTAAGTCAGCGTCCAGAGCGCTGGTGGAATTTACTCCGGAGGAGAAGACACAGATTACTGACTATGTGAATGAGACGATCATCAAGATGGGTCTGATCGAGATCCCGATCGTTACGATGCATGCGCTGGTCGAGCATGCGCTGGATGAGGTGAATCCGGAGGTCGCCGCGAGTTATCGCAGCTATCGGAATTATAAACAGGAGTTTGCCAAGATGCTGGATGAGGTCTATGAGGCCAGTCAGTCCATCATGTACATTGGCGATAAAGAGAATTCGAACGCGGATTCGGCGTTGGTCTCGACGAAGCGAAGTTTATCTTATAATGAGCTCAATAAGCGTTTGTACGCAAAGTTTCATCTGACGGAAGAAGAGAAGCAGGCCGCGAGCGATGGATACATTTACATCCATGATCAGTCTGCCCGTAGGGATACGATGAACTGTTGTCTGTTCGATGTGGCAACCGTGCTGAAGGGCGGCTTTGAGATGGGCAATATCTGGTATACAGAGCCGAAGACACTGGATGTGGCATTCGATGTCATCGGGGATATTATCCTTATGGCGGCCAGCCAGCAATATGGCGGCTTCACCGTGTCGGAGATCGATAAGATTCTGCTGCCCTATGCCTTGAAGTCTCTGGATCGCTATACGGAGCAGGAGATGAAGACGTATCAGGATATTCTCGGCGAGTTTGGCGGCGCGGTGGATCCGAAAGCGCTCGAGGCCAAGGCGCATGAGAAGGCGATGGCCAGGATCAAAAACGATTTTCGGCAGGGCTTCCAGGGGTTGGAAATGAAGCTCAACACGGTGGCTTCCAGCCGCGGGGATTATCCGTTTGTTACCTTTACCGCGGGTTTAGGGACGCATGAGCTCGAGAAGATGGCGTCGATCACGATGTTCGAGGTGCGTATGAATGGACAGGGCAAGGAGGGCCACAAGAAGCCGGTGCTCTTTCCCAAATTGGTGATGCTGTATGATGAAGCGCTGCATGGAGAGAACGGTGCCTGCCCGGAGGTCTTTGACGCGGCGCTAGCCTGTTCTTCGAAGACGATGTATCCGGACTGGCTGTCCCTGACGGGCGAAGGATATGTGCCTTCGATTTATAAGAAATACGGCAAGGTCATCAGCCCCATGGGATGCCGAGCATTCCTCAGCCCCTGGTATGAGCGAGGCGGCATTCATCCGGCGGATGATCAGGATGAGCCCGTATTTGTAGGACGTTTCAATGTGGGCGTGGTATCTCTGCATCTGCCGATGATTCTGGCAAAGGCCAGAGAAGAAAAGAGGGATTTCTTCGAGACGCTGGATTATTATATGGAACTGATTCGTCGGATCCATCAGAGAACGTTCGCGTACTTAGGCAATATGAGAGCCAGCTGCAATCCGCTGGCGTATTGCGAGGGCGGATTCTATGGCGGCCACTTGGATTTTCACGATAAGATCGCGCCGGTGCTGAAGACGGCGACGGCCTCCTATGGTATTACCGCGCTGAACGAGCTGCAGGAACTGTATAATGGCAAGTCTCTGGTGGAAGATGGTGCGTTTGCGCTGGAAGTAATGGATCATATCGTGGACAAGCTGAACGAGTATAAGGAAGAAGACGGCATTCTGTACGCCATCTATGGAACGCCGGCGGAGTCTCTCTGCGGCAAGCAGATTGAGCAGTTCCGCAAGAAATATGGCGTGATTGAAGGAGTATCCAGCCGTCCTTATGTCAGCAACTCTTTCCACTGCGGCGTGTGGGAAGAGATCTCGCCGATTGAGAAACAGGATCTGGAGGCGCGGTTCTGGGACCGCTTCAATGGCGGCAAGATTCAGTATGTGCGCTATCCGCTCAACTATAACCTGGAGGCGATGAAGACTCTGGTGCGCCGCGCCATGAAGATGGGCTTCTATGAAGGCGTGAACCTGAGTCTGTCTTACTGTGACGACTGCGGACATGAGGAATTGGAGATGGACGTGTGCCCGGTATGCGGCAGTACGAATCTGACGAAGATCGATCGGATGAATGGCTACCTGAGCTATAGTCGTGTACATGGCGCGACTCGTCTCAATGCCGCGAAGATGGAAGAAATCAAAGACAGAGTCTCGATGTAAGGGAGGTTTCTTCATGCGATATCATGATATTACCAAATGTGACATGAAAAATGGGGACGGGCTGCGAACCGTCCTCTGGGTTGCCGGTTGTTCCCATCGGTGTCCGGGATGCCATAATCCCATCACCTGGGATCCCAATGACGGCATTCCTTTCGATCAGGCGGCGAAAGAGGAGATTTTCGAAGAACTGTCTAGGGATTATATTTCTGGCATTACGCTGAGTGGAGGGGATCCTCTGTTTCCTGGAAACCGCGATACGGTTGCGGAGTTGATTTATGAGATCAAAGAGAAATTCCCGGAGAAGACCATCTGGCTATATACCGGCTATCTCTGGGAGGATGTGAAGGATCTGCCAGGCATATCCCAGGTGGATGTGCTGGTCGATGGGCCCTATGTAGAAGTGCTGCGGGATACGACGCTGCACTGGAAGGGCAGTTCGAATCAGCGTGTCATCGACGTACCGTCCACGCTGCGGGCAGGACAAGTCATCTTGTGGGATGAATAAATGAAGAACTGGGAGTGCCTTCACCCCCAGTTCTTATCATATATAAAAGGGGGCACTATCATGAAACTTAAGAATCCGATTCTGCCGGGATTTTATCCGGATCCGTCGATATGCAGAAAAGAAGAAGATTATTATCTGGTCACATCCACCTTTGAATATTATCCCGGCATTCCGGTCTTTCATTCTAGGGACCTGGTACATTGGGAGCAGATAGGGCATGCGCTGGATCGACCGGAACAGCTTGCATTGGATGGACTGAACCCATCTCGGGGTATCTATGCCTCGTCGATTTTCTATCACGAGGGACGGTTCTATGTGATTACGACGCTGGTGGGCAACGCACCCTACTGGGATAACGTGAATTTCTACGTATGGGCGGATGACCCGGCAGGGCCCTGGTCTGACCCTATCATTGTGCAGGGAGCAGAAGGCATCGATCCCTCGCTGGTGTTTGACGAGGGGAAAGTCTATTATCTGGGCAACTGCAGGCCCTATCCGGATACGGATTCCACGGCGCGGCATATCTGGCTGCAGGAGCTGGAACTCTCCACGGGCCGTCTGATCGGAGAACGCCATACGCTCTTGACAGGCGGCGCGATGATGAATGCGTCTGCGCCGGAAGGACCGCACATCTATCATATAGGGGATTACTATTATCTTTTGATCGCGGAGGGCGGGACGTCTCATTATCATTCCAGCACGATTTTCAGAAGCCGGTCTCTTACGGGCCCCTATGAGGGAAATCCCAGAAACCCGCTGATCACGCACCGAAATCTGCGGTGGGATTATCCGATTCACAGTACAGGCCACGCGGACATGATACAGCTTGCGAATGGCGAGTGGTGGGCGGTTCTTCTGGCATCAAGACCTGTGGGCGGAGATTATCGTACGCTGGGACGGGAGACCTTCTGTATCCCGGTTCGCTGGGAAGATGACTGGCCGGTATTTTGTCCGGATACAGGCCGGGTGGAAATGTGTTATCAAGCGCCCGGTCTGCCCGCGTACCCCTGGCCGGAGAGGCCTGTCTGCTGTCAGTTCGAATCTGATAGGTTGGGGGCGGAGTGGGTGACCGTGCGTACCCCTAGAAGAAAATTTTATAGCTTGACGGAGCGGGCGGGATATCTTAGACTGTATCCGGGGCCGGAAACCATGCGGGAGATAAACCACTCTGCTTTTTTGGGCCGGCGTCAGCAGCACATGCACTATGCGGTGCGCACGGTGTTGGAATGGGATCCGCAGGAGCAGGAAGAGAGCGGTGTCGTATTGCTGATGAACCACCGATTCCATTTCCGATTCGTATATGGACAGTGGGAGGGCCAGAAAAAGATTCGGCTGATTCGTTGTTTCGATGGCCAGGAGGAGATATTAGCTGAGAAGGTGTGGAATGCGGGGAAAACATATCTGCGCGTGACGGCGCATTTGCAGGATCTGGCCTTCTATGTGGGAAAAGAAGAAGAGGCTTGGGAACTGGTGGCAGATCATGTTTCGGGGACGCTTTTGAGTAAGGAAGTCGCAGGTGGATTTACGGGGACGGTACTGGGACTGTATGCGTCTGCCAATGGGCAGGAGAGCCAGAGCACTGCCGACTTCGATTGGTTTGAATACCAGCCTCTGGGAGAATAAGGATTGAAAAGGAGCGGGCTCTGTGATATACTGAGTGCATACTGAAAGCGGGAGGAGCACTATGAAGGAACGTTGGATTGCGGTAATTGCTGCAGAAGAGCAGGAACTGGCAGGAATGGATGGGTTCATGGAAGAGCGGCGCACGGAATCGGGTGCGGCGGGGTGCGTCTATCGTATAGGACGCGTGGGATCGCATCAGGTGGCAGCGATGCGCTGCGGGATCGGTAAGGTGAACGCGGCGGTCTCGGCGCAGGCGATGATCGACCGTTTTCAGCCGGAGGCTTTGATCAATATTGGGGCAGCGGGCGCAGTAGCGCCAGGCCTCTCGTTATATGATCTGGTCATATCCGAGGATGTGGTGCAGCACGATATGGATGTGACCGGGCTGGGCTATGCGCCCGGCATTGTGCCGGATCAGGGAGAGAGTTTCTTCAAGGCAGATCCGGGACTCATTGTGCTGGCCGATCAGGCGGGCGCCGCGGAAGGGCTTAAGACGCACATGGGACGTATTGCGAGTGGAGATCTGTTCGTATCTGAGGAGCGGCAGCGGCAGCGGATTCATGATACATTTCACGCCCTATGCGCGGAGATGGAGGGCGCGGCAATCGCGCAGGCTTGCTGGCGGAATCGGGTGCCTTTTGTCATCCTACGTTCCATATCGGACAATGCGGATGGAAACGCGGGCGTGAGCTATGCAGAATTTTCTAAGAAGGCGGCGGGACAGGCTGTGCGGCTGCTCTCGCGCATGCTGAAGACATGGTCATAACAGAGTAAGGAGGATACAAGTATGATTTTAGTAACAGGTGGAGCCGGGTACATTGGAAGTCATACCTGTGTGGAGCTTCTGGAAGCGGGACATGAAATTGTGGTATTGGATAATTTCAGCAATTCCAAACCGGAAACGCTGGATCGGATTCGAGAGATTACGCATAAGGACTTTCCGTTCTATGAGGTGGATCTGTTAGACGCGGAGGGTGTAAAGCGCGTATTTGACGAACAGCCTGATATCAAAGCGGTGATTCATTTCGCGGGGCTGAAGGCCGTCGGAGAATCCTGCGAGCAGCCGCTGCGCTACTATCATAATAATCTGACGGGAACGCTGCATCTCTGTGAACAGATGCAGGCGCATGGTGTGAAGAGCATCATCTTCAGTTCCTCCGCCACGGTGTATGGGGACCCGGCCAGCGTGCCGATTCGGGAGGACTTTCCGCTGCATACGACCAATCCCTATGGTTCTACCAAGCTGATGATCGAAAACATCCTGCAGGATCTCGCCAAGGCGGATCCTGCGTGGAACGTGGTATTGTTGCGGTATTTTAATCCGGTAGGAGCGCATGAGAGCGGTCTTCTGGGAGAGGATCCCAACGGGATTCCCAACAATCTGACGCCTTATATCGCGAAGGTGGCCACGGGAGAGCTGCCCTTCGTGCGGGTGTTTGGGAATGACTATCCGACGCCGGACGGTACGGGCGTACGCGACTATATCCATGTGGTGGATCTGGCGAGAGGCCATATCAAGGCGCTCGCGAAGAATCAGCCCGGCGTCTATGTGTATAATCTGGGCACAGGCGTGGGATACAGTGTCTTGGATGTGATTCACGCTTATGAGAAGGCCTGCGGCCATGCACTGTCTTATAAGATCATGGGGCGCAGAGCGGGAGACATTGCGCAATGCTACGCGGATCCGGCGAAAGCGGAGAGAGAGCTGGGCTGGAAGGCGGAGCGAAATCTGGAGGATATGTGCCGGGATAGCTGGCATTTCATGACAAAGAATCAGTAAGGAGGGTGCCATATGGATTTCCAGAGGCTGACAGATTTTCTGGAGGGACTATCGGAGAAGGGGATCCCGGGGAATAGTTGCGCGGTGATGCTGGATGGGAAACGGGTCTATGAACATTATTCCGGTTATGCGGACCTGGAAGAGAGAAAGCCTGTGGGACCGGACACGCTGTTTCGGATCTATTCGATGACGAAGATCTTCACCTGCGTGGCGGCCATGCAGCTCTATGAGAAGGGATTATTCTCTCTGTCGGATCCCGTGGCGGAGTATTTGCCGGAGTTTGCCGAGATGCGGGTTCTGATTTCCAAGCCCAACGGAAAACCGTTAGAGTATCCCGCGGCGCAAAAGATTCGTGTGGAAGACTTATTCAGCATGACAGCGGGGTTGACTTATTTTGACGATGGCGGTGAAGCCGCGCGGGTACGCGCGGAAAATCTGCGGCAGCTGGAGACGGAACATCCGAACTATACGACCAGAGACTATGCGAGGATGCTGGCGTCCGGTCCGTTGGCCTTCGAGCCAGGCAGTCACTGGAGATACAGTTCCTGCCATGAAGCGCTGGGCGCTTTTATCGAGGTGGTCAGTGGAGAACGGCTCAGTACGTATATTGAGGAACATATCTGTCGTCCTCTGGGACTTCACGATACCTACTTTCGGTGCGATGAAGAGACGCGCTCAGCACGGTTGGTGCGATTCTATCAGCGTCAGGCAGATGGCTCGTATCAGAGAATCACGGACCAGGATAGGCATTATGCGCCGGAGTCCCGGATGGATCGCGGAGGCGCGGGACTGCTTTCTACACTGGGGGATTATCTGACATTTGCCCAGGCTCTGACGGATGGTGGGATATCCGAGGAGGGGATTCGCATTATCGGGGAGGAAACCCTGCGCCTCATGCGGACGAATCGGCTGAATGCGACGCAGAGGCAGGATTTTGACTGGACTCACTATTTAGGATATGGTTACGGTCTGGGAGTGCGCGTGATGATGGATCCGGCGATAGCTGGCGGCGGCCATGTCGGCGAGTTTGGCTGGAGCGGAATGGCGGGAACGTGGGTCATGATGGATCCGGTAAAACGGCTCACGGCTGTTTATATGGAACAGGTTGCCCCCAGTCTGGAGGCGTATATCACGCCGAAGCTCAGAAATATCATCTACAGTTGTTTGTAAAGGAGGAAGAGACAGTGAAGATGCAGGAATCTGGAGAAAACTATTTGGAGACGATTCTGATGCTGAAGAATCGCCATGGACAGGTACGTTCGATCGACATCGCAAACGAGCTGGGATTCTCGAAGCCAAGCATTAGTATTGCCATGAAGAGACTGCGGGAAAATGGGTATATCGAGATGGATCCCCAAGGCTGGATCACCCTTACGGACAGCGGTATGCAGATTGCGGAGAAGATCTATGAGCGGCATCGCTTCCTCAGCTACTATCTGCAGAAGATCGGGGTGAGCGAAAAGACAGCGGCAGAGGACGCCTGCAGGATCGAACATGTGATCAGCCAGGAAACGTTTGAACGGTTGCAGGAACATGTGGCTAAGGCGCAAAAAGACGATATAGAGTAAAGGATGAGCCCGTGAGTTTCCTTCGATCTTTGAGAAGGGGCTGGCGGGCTTATGTATTATTATGGGACTTTAGGACATTGTTCTGCAGTGGCGTTGAGAGTATACAGATACACCATGTGAACCTTCGATGTTGATAAAAATAAGAGGGGCGGATAGTTTCTTTCTCATTAGTCCGAGGGGCGATGTAACAATTTTCTAGGGAAAGTAATGAGAAACCCCCCGGGATTTCTCATTAGTCGATAGCTGAAAATGTTACATTGTCAAGGAAGCAATGAGAAAACGATTGTAAAACAAAAACCTCCGAACACACAGACGAAGTGTTCGGAGATTTTTATAGAATGGAGATAAGGGGATTCGAACCCCTGGCCTCTTGAATGCCATTCAAGCGCGCTCCCAACTGCGCTATACCCCCAAGACAGAATGTATTATAGCATAGGAGAAAAGAGGATGTCAAGATCTCTTCTGATTTTTTTCCATAAATGCCGTGAATGTGCAGAACGACCAATCCGAAGATTCGTTTTGCGTATGACTAAGAATTGAAAATAAGCATTTTACATTTGTATTATGGCGGGATATAATCAAAGAAAAAGGGAGGAGGAAGAAGCACGTGCAGTATGTGCGGTTAGGACAGTCGGATCTTAAGGTTTCTCGAATCTGTATGGGATGTATGGGATTTGGAGACGCGAAAAATGGACAGCATAGCTGGACATTGGATGAAGAACGTTCTCGGGAGATTATCAAACGGGGGCTGGATCTTGGTATTAATTTTTTTGACACAGCGATCAGTTATCAGAACGGTACGAGTGAACGGTATCTGGGTCATGCATTACAGGATTTGATACAGCGAGAAGAGGTGGTAGTAGCGACTAAATTCCTGCCGCGTACCCCAGAAGAAATCGAAGCGGGGATTTCGGGGCAGCGGCATATTGAACAGATGATCAATACAAGTCTGAAAAACCTGGGATTATCTTATGTGGATCTATATATTTATCACATGTGGGATTATGCGACGCCGCTGTATGAGATCATGGAGGGGTTGCACCGGGTGGTTCAGGCAGGAAAGGTCAGATATATTGGGATCTCAAATTGCTTTGCCTATCAGTTGGCGAAGGCGAATGCACTGGCGGAGAAAGAGGGATTTACGCGCTTTATCGCGGTGCAGGGACATTATAACCTGATCTTTCGAGAGGAAGAACGGGAGATGGCAAAACTCTGCGCAGAGGATCAGATCGCGATGACGCCCTACAGTGCGCTGGCTGGCGGAAGACTTTCTAAGCATCTTAATGAGACGTCTAAGCGCCTTCTGGAAGACAACTATGCCAGACTCAAGTATGACGCGACGAAGGAACAGGATGAGGTGGTTATTCGCCGGGTAGCGGAACTGGCGGATCGGCATGGCATTTCTATGACAGAGGTGGCGTTGGCTTGGCTTCTGCAGAAAGTAACTGCGCCTGTGGTGGGCGCCACGAAGCTTCATCATGTGGAGGGGGCAGTGAAAGCAGTGGAACAGAGTCTCACAGGCGAGGAAATGGCGTATCTGGAGGAAGCATATGTTCCCCATAGATTGGTAGGCGTCATGGCGCAGAATACACCGGCACATAAGCAGCATGTCTGGACCACAGGTACACAATCGGTCGAGGGCAGATGAACAAAGGATTCGCGGCCATTGTATATGAATGGCCGTATTTTTATGAAAAAAAAGAGCCATTACTTGATAGGTCTTTGCTATCAAGGATGGCTCTTTCTATGCAGTTAGTGGGACTCGAACCCACAAGTCGCTAAAATGGACACTAGATCCTTAGTCTAGCGCGTATACCAATTCCGCCATAACTGCATGTCCAGCTTTGAACGTTCTCCATTGTACTATAGAACCGTTGAAATGTCAATAGTTTTCTTGTGATTTATGATAAAGTCTGTCCCCGCGAGATAGATTTCTCATTAGTCTACGGGGGCTGTAACAAT
>CALBGL010000090.1 GCA_937892735.1 uncultured Clostridia bacterium
CCCACATCTCTTCTCGATGAGAGAATGCTGCTGCCAATAGTAACAGGGCATACGAAGTCAATGTATAAACTTTTGTTCTGGGGCCTGTCCAGGAACCAGCATGCAATTCAATGATCCGATCACTTTGACGCGCAATCGGACTCTGCGGTTCATTGGTAATTGCGATCCGAATCGCTCGTTCCTGGATCGGCTCTAGGGCATCTAACACCAGTTTTGATCGTCCCTTCACACTGCAAATGATGATAGCCGTATGCTCTGAAACCGACTCTTGCCGATGCAACAGCTCAAAAGGCTCTACTGCCTCTGCATATACATTTCCTCCACATAGATCATTCCAACACTGCGCTCCAAACATTGCATTTGCATAGGCGTCTCCACACCCCATGCATAGGACTTTCTCGATCTTTTGCTCCTCCATCATCCGTGCTATTTCTCGAATCTGCCTCTCCGCGTTCTGATGAAAAGAACGAAAAAGATCTGGCTGCTGTGCAATTTCCTGACTGTAAAAACTGTAGGACGAATCAGATAGGAAATTCTCCATCTTTGGCTGCTCCCCCTTACTTATAAAACTGCGCCTGTGCCTGCCAGAGCCTCTTATACAAGCCCTCCTGCTCGACCAATGCTTCATGGTTTCCATTTTGTATGATACTTCCATGATCGAAAACCAAAATCTGCTGACAGAATCGACAGCTGGATAACCGATGGGAAATGAAGATCACCATGCGATCCGGCGTAATTCGGTGGAAACTCTCATAGACTCCTGCTTCTGTTCGCGGGTCTAAAGCTGCCGTTGGCTCATCCAAGATCATACAAGATCCATTCTGATATAGGGCTCTGGCAATGGCAATTTTTTGCCCTTCTCCACCTGAGATTTCCACCCCTGCTCCATCATACCGTTTATATAAAGCGGTTTCCAAGGTTACTCCCTTATCGCGCATCCAGTAGTCCAATCCCACTCTTGCAAGTACCTCTCTGACCTTCGCTGCGTCGTACTGGGCATTGCAGGCAATCACTTCCCCGATCGACAATGCGGGCAAAGAAAAATCCTGAAAGACAGCGCTGATCAGCCGCCTATATTGTACCAAAGGAATATGGCGAATGTCAATTCCATTTAAACGAATACATCCTTTCTGCGGTTCATAGAAACGGCACAATAGTTTGATGAGTGTACTTTTGCCCGAGCCATTGATTCCCACAATAGCGGTGGCCTCTCCCTGTTTAAAGGTACAGGACACGTTCTGAAGCACCCATTCTTTCGTATCTGGATACCGAAAATACACATTCTGAACTTCCAGGATGTATGGTGCTTGAACGAAAATCTCCTCTTTCTCCTGTTCTTCCTGTTCTTCTGGAATCTCCAACAATGTGAAGTAAGGCTCCAGCAACTCGCCAAATCCCATCATCTCTCCCATTGTATTCACTACTCCCAGAGCTGCCTGTGTAAAAATCCGAATACTGCTGATATATACTAAGACCATACCTGTACTGATTTCTCCATGTAAAGCCTTCATGATCGCGAGTCCGTAAATACATAGATCCAGTATCCCATTGCACAAGGCTGTCATGCACGGAATCAGCGCCTTCTCCTTCCCCAGTTTTTGCATGAGACGATATCCTATCGATGAACTCCATAACTTCTCAAACGCATTGCAAAGAAACTCCCGCAATCCATACAGACGAATCTCTTTCCCAAAATGATAGTCTGAAATCAATTGCATGTAGGCAAACGCACTGCCATTCGCTGCATTCGCCTCCTGATTTAATTTCGCAATCTGATGATTCTTCTTCGCCTGCATTCGAAAAGAAATGATCGAAAGGCCCGCTGATAGCGTAAGAATCAGAACCAATGGGAACGGTCCGGTCCAGAATGATGATGTCACGTTCTTTTCTCCCATACCAAAAACCTGCATGAATGTCGCAAAGGCAAAGAGCAGGCTGAAACTTCCCTGTATAAGGCTCTGTATTCGCGGAATCAGTGTTTCAAACTGAAACCCTCTCATTTTCGCCTGTTCTATACTGCGCTGTGCCTCCTGCACTCGGATTGACATGATATCTTCCAGAGAATAATTCATCTGATGTAATCTCAGCTTCTCTTCAAAGCGGAATTCGAATTGTGTAAAAAGAATTTCCTGCCAGCGATTCAGCAACGCTTTTCCCAGTACGATGCCTGCATTTAAGCCTATCGCCCATACTGCGTATTCGATTAGCAGCTCCCAACTGGCATGCGTAAGATAGGAATCAATGATACGCTGTGAGAAGATTAGATTGATAAAAGGCTGCCCCGCAGATAATACGTTGAGAATCACCAATAGCACTCCCAGCATCGGTGTGATTCGAAAAAGAATTTTCAAGGCTTGTATTATATTCTTCATACCGTGTCTCCCCTATAATATTGGCTCTGAATCGCAAACATTTCCTCGTAATATCCCTTCTTCGCCAATAATTCCTGATGCGTGCCTTCTTCTATGATTCTCCCTTCTTTCAGAACAAGCACACGATCACAAAATTGTGTCGAAGCCAGTCTATGTGAAATGAAGACGGCGCTCCTGCCCTCCGTCATCTGTTCATACTGCCGGTAAAACGCTTGTTCTGCCAATGGGTCCAACGCTGCTGTCGGCTCGTCCAACAACAATAAGGAGGCTCCCTGATACAAGAGGCGGTACAATGTTCTCGCCAGAATCAGCCGTTGTTCCTGACCGCCGGAAAGTACCTTTCCCTCTTTATACAGTAGTTTCGTAACCGGCGTATTGATATCCGGAAAAATCTCCTCCAGTCCAACCTTCTGAATACATGACTGTACTTCTTTTTCTGACTGTGGCCTCCGATCAAAGGCTATATTTTCCGCCGCTGTCATCGGAAGAATATGGATGTCCTGAAAGGCCACCGCGAAATAAGTTTGCAGTTCTTCCGGCGCAAGTTCCCTGCCATCCATCAAAATCTTTCCCGACGTAGGTCGATACAGCCCGCACAATAGTTTCACCAAGGTAGATTTACCCGCTCCATTCTCCCCTACTAACGCAATCTTCTCTCCCGGTTTCAACACCAAGTTGATATCTTTCAAAATCTCCGTACCCTCTTCTTGGTATCGAAACGATACATGCTGAAGTTCTAATTGCGGAATATGATCTTTAGGTAACATTTTCTTCCCCTTCATTACTGGTAATTCCATGTACTCTCGAAATGCATCGACTTCCCGGTTTCTCTGCGATATATAAGCGATATTCATTGACAGCCTGGATATAAATGCCGAAAATCCCGTAATCGCGCTAAAATAAAAAGTAAATTCGGAGATATCTAGTTGATGTGTGAATAGCCCCTGAAAAATACAATAATATGCCAGGGCGTCCCGAAGAATCAACAATATCGTGTCGGAGATGCCAATATAGACATTGTACTGGGTAAGCTGCTGGGTCCATCGTATGCGTTCCTGTATGAATGCATGTAGCTTATCACTCAGCCAATCTTGCATGGCATATAATTTGATATCTTTATGACTTTTCCCATTCTGGACATAGGAAAATAGATAGTTTGTCTTTCTTTCTATATCTACCCATCCCTCCTTCTGA
>CALBGL010000091.1 GCA_937892735.1 uncultured Clostridia bacterium
GCGCATTGGGACTGTACATGCAGAAATATTGTGGCTGTGTATTCAGCGAAGAAGAAAGATATGCGAAAAGAAGAAAGGGGGAGATCAATAATGGAACATAACTGTTTATGTATTACGGTCCCCTGTTATAAAGAGGAAGAAGTGTTGCCAGAGACTGCGAAACGGCTGAAGGCAAAGATGACCGAGCTTATGAAGAAGGGGAAGATCAGCGATCGGAGTAAAGTCGTTTTTATCAACGACGGATCAACAGATCGTACTTGGGAGATCATCTGCCAGTTGCACGAAGAAGACAAGTTGTTTTGGGGCATCAATCTGTCTCGCAACAGAGGACATCAGAATGCGCTTCTGGCCGGGCTTATGACGGTCAAGGAGTATGCGGATATGGTTATTTCCATGGACGCGGATCTGCAGGATGATATTCAGGCTGTAGACGACATGGTAGATCGATATCTGGAGGGATATGATATCGTCTATGGCGTACGTTCCAGCCGAGAGAAGGATTCCTTTTTCAAGCGGGTAACGGCGGAAGGGTATTATAAAGTGCTGAAATGGATGGGCGCCGATGTAGTATTCAATCACGCGGATTATCGGCTCATGAGTAAACGGGCGCTCATGGGACTTTCGGAGTTTACGGAGGTCAATCTGTACTTAAGAGGATTGATACCGCAGATCGGTTTCAAGTCAACAGTCGTTACCTATGAAAGACAGGAACGGTTTGCCGGAGAATCCAAGTATCCTCTGAAGAAGATGCTGTCGTTGGCGTTTGAGGGAATCACTTCGTTTAGTGTGAAGCCGATCCGTATGGTCGCCAAATTAGGCGCGATTATTGCAGCAATCAGTGTGATGTTTCTGATTTACAGTGCGGTTGTCAAATTTATGGGACAATCGGTGGACGGATGGAGTTCACTGATGGCTTCTATCTGGCTTATGGGCGGTCTACAGATCTTCTGTATTGGTATGATTGGGGAATATGTGGGTAAAATCTATATGGAGACGAAGAGACGTCCTCGCTACATTATCGAACAGTTTCTTCATGATTAAGAAAGGATAAGCCAAATGGATCAGATATTTTATAATGGTACGATTCTGCCGATGACAGAAGAGACCGCTGTGGCAGAAGCCATGCTCTGTCAGGATGGGTACATCGCGGCACTAGGGAGTATGGAAGAGATGCTGGCGCGGCAGGAAGGGAAAGAGGCAGAAAAAGTGGATCTGGAAGGCCATGTACTGATGCCGGGATTTATTGATGGGCATTCCCATTTGACGGCTGCGGCGTATCAGATGGCACTGGCGGATGTGAGCGCGCCTCCAAGCGGCAGCTGTGCTTCCATTGAAGAATTATGTGACCGGCTCCGGCAATTTCTGAGAGAAAATCCTCCGAAGGCGGGAGGTTGGCTTTTGGGAATGGGATACGACGCGTCTGCTTACCCGGAGGGGAAGGGGCCGACAAGGTGGGATCTGGATCAGGTCAGTACGGAAGTCCCTATTGCGGTTACGCATGCTTCTGGACATTTGTGCGTCGTGAACAGTTTGGGACTTCAGTTATTAGGCTATTTAGAGGAGAATCCGGAAATTCCTGTCGGTGGAGAAGTGACCCAAGAGGGAGAACTGAAGGAACAGGCATTTTTAGCGCCGCAGAAACAGGCGATTCTTCGCGGTGTCGCACCGGTTTCGATGAAGGAGTTGATTCATAAAGCCGCGCATATGTATGCTTCCTATGGAATCACGACAGTACAGGATGCCAAGGTGTCTGAGACGGAGTATCGTATGTTGCAGGAAGCAGGAAACTTGCCGGTTGACGTGGTTCTTTATATGGTACCGGACCTTGCACGAAAATGTCTTCCCAAACAGCTGCCATCTCAAAACCCTTATCATGGTTCTCTGAGAAAGGCTGGAGAAAAACTGTTTTTGGATGGTTCTCCTCAAGGGAAAACCGCCTGGCTCAGCCAGCCGTATCTTAAGACACCGGAGGGAGAAGATCCATCCTATCGAGGAATGGGAATGATGACGGATGAAGAACTGATACGCTACATGATCGAAGCGGAGCAATGTTCATGGCAATTGAATATACATGCGAATGGTGACGAGGCGATTGAACAGTTGATTCGCTGTTATGAGAAGGCTGGCGGCAACGGAAAAACCCGTCCGGTCGTCATACACGCGCAGACGGTGAGAGAAGATCAACTGGCTCGTATGGAATCACTGGGACTTCTATGCAGTTTCTTTTTGGATCATGTATATTATTGGGGAGATTATCATAGAGATTCTGTTTTAGGGCCAGAGCGGGCAGAGCGAATTAGCCCTTTACGCTCTGCATTACGGCATCATATCTCGTTTACTCTGCATCAAGATACGCCGGTAGTGCCGCCGAATCCGATTCTTGCGCTGCATAACGCGGTAAATCGTAGGACTGCCTCCGGGAAGCTTCTAGGAGCTGCAGAATGTATCACGCCCTATGAGGCTCTAAGAGCATTGACAGCCAACGGTGCGTATCAGATCTTTGAAGAAAATCACAAGGGAATACTGAAACCAGGATATCTGGCGGACCTGGTGATTTTAGACAAGAATCCACTTGCGATTTCGCCGGATCGTTTAAGCTCTATTCGAGTACTCCGTACCATAAAAAAGGGAAAGACTATATATACCATTTAAATTCGACAGCAGGGGGTGTTCGTATGCGTTTATCGTATGAATCATTACAGAAACAGGAAGAAATGTATCGGAAGGCGGGAATCCATATTCCCTCTTACTCGTTGGAAAAAGTCAGAAAGAGGACGGTGGAACATCCGACATGGCTTCATTTCGGAGCCGGCAACATTTTCCGAGCCTTCATGGCGAGACTTCAGCAAAGGCTCTTAGAGCAAGGCGAGGCCGAATCGGGAATTGTGGTAGCAGAAGCATTTGACGAGGAGTTGATCGATCGTTTGTATCAGCCGTTTGATTGTTTGTCGATTCTGGTGACGCTGAAAGGCGACGGTTCCTTCGATAAAGAAGTGATTGCATCTGTGGCAGAGGGCTTAAAGCCCAGTACAGATCTGGATACGTTGAGACGAATATTCAGGGATCCGGGACTGCAGATGGTTAGTATGACGATCACAGAGAAGGGGTATGCGCTGCAAGACCTGCAGGGAAGCTATCTGCCAGGAATCCAATCCGATTTAGAGGCGGGGCCTTCGAGCGCGCATACGATGATGGGTCTTCTGACCGCACTGTTGTTGCATCGGTATCAGAATGGTGCGGCGCCCCTTGCCGTTGTGAGCATGGATAATTGTTCTCATAACGGAGAAAAACTGTCTCAGGCGATATGGACTATCGCCAAAGAATGGTATGAGAGAGGAAAGGTGAGCCAGGATTTTCTTACCTATTTGCAGGATGAGACGCAGGTCGCCTTTCCTTGGACCATGATTGATAAAATCACGCCTCGTCCGGCTCAGTCGGTAGAACGCGAATTGGAGGCATTAGGACTAGAGGGTATGGAGCCATTAACCACGCAGAAGCATACGTATGCAGCCGCATTTGTGAATGCAGAGGCTCCAGAATATTTGGTCATAGAAGATGCCTTTCCCAATGGCAGACCGGCACTGGAGAAAGCAGGAGTGTACTTTACGGATCGGGAGATAGTCAATGATACCGAGCGCATGAAGGTGACAACATGTCTGAATCCGTTGCATACCGCATTAGCGGTATATGGCTGTTTATTGGACTACAAAACGATTGCAGAAGAGATGCAGGATCCGGATTTGGTTAGGCTGGTTCGAGGAATCGGGGAAAAAGAGGGACTTAAGGTATTAAAGCATCCGGGAATTCTGGATCCGAAGCGTTTTTTGGAAGAAGTATTGACAAAACGACTGCCGAATCCCTACATGCCGGATACACCGCAGCGTATTGCAACGGATACTTCGCAGAAGATTCCGGTACGGTATGGGGAAACGCTGAAGGCATATGCTTCCAATCTATCGGACCTGCATTACATACCATTAGCGATTGCCGGATGGTTCCGCTATCTGTTGGGCAAGGATGATCGGTTGGAGACAATGGAGGTAAGTCCGGACCCGATGCTGGCACCCCTCATGAAAGCGCTTCAGGACGTGCGCGTGGGGGTACCAGAAAGTTACCGGGAGCAGTTAAAGCCGATCTTACAAAACGAACATCTTTTTGGAATCAATCTGGCGGATACCTGTCTCGGAGAACGGATTGAGGAATATTTTGTGCGGATGCTGGAAGGCGCGGGGGCTGTTCGAAAACTTCTGCAGGAAGAATGCGTGGCCTGACAGTATTCTATACCGTAATTCAGGAGCCACGCTGCGAGATGTCCGCCAAAGGGCGTCCATCTCCGAAAGAATTGTGATGGGGTAGGAATGTGGCCTGACAGTATTCTATACCGTAATTCAGGAGCTACGCTGCGAGATGTCCGCCAAAGGGCGAATTGTGATAAATTAAAAAAGAGGATCCCTTCGGTCAGTACATGACGCCGAGGGATTCCCCTTTTTTATTCCGTTATTTATTTTCCAAGAGTTTTTCGATGGTAGCAATCTTTACACATAGACAAAGCAATGTAGTTGCTAAACGTAATTCTTCGACAGAAACAGAGGTAGGTGCGATACGAATATTAGAATCGTGGGGATCCTTGCCATAAGGATATGTGGCCCCGGCCCCGGTCAAAACCACGCCGGCCTCTTTGCAGAGCTGTACAACACGTTTGGCACATCCTTCCATGGTATCGAAAGAAATGAAATAACCACCCTTGGGTTCATTCCAATTTGCAATATCAGAAACTTCCTGCTTTAAGATATCCAGAACTGCCGCGAATTTAGGACGAAGAATCGCCGCGTGTTTTTTCATATGATCCAAAACACCTTGACGATTGTGGAAAAACTTTACATGAAATAACATATTGAGCTTATTCCAACCGATGGTCTGAATACTGAACTGCCGGAACAAAAATCGAATATTCGCTTCCGATGCTCCTAATGCGGCCATTCCGCCGCCAGCGAAAGAAATCTTAGAGGTAGAGAAGAACTCATAGACCTGGTTCTCCGTGCCCGCCTTCTTGCATTCTTCCATGATGTTCAGCAGCGTATCCTGATTATCCTCATACAGATTATGTACGGCATATGCATTATCCCAGAAGATTCGAAAATCATCCGCTGCAGGCTTTAATCTTGCCATGCGCCTCACCACTTC
>CALBGL010000092.1 GCA_937892735.1 uncultured Clostridia bacterium
GAAAGTAATGAGAAAACAGGGGGATTTCTCATTACATGAGCCTTTGAAATGTTACGACGCGTTGAAAGTAATGAGAAAACAGGGGGATTTCTCATTACATGAGCCTTTGAAATGTTACGACGCGTTGAAAGTAATGAGAAAACAGGGGGATTTCTCATTACATGAGCCTTTGAAATGTTACAACACTCTGAAAGTAATGAGAAAACAGGGGGATTTCTCATTACATGAATCTTCGAAATGTTACGACGCGTTGAAAGTAATGAGAAAACAGGAAATATTTCCCAAATTCAGGATTATAAAAAGGCTGCCGCCTCTTTGATTCGAGGCAGCAGCTTCTTGTTTAGAAATACATCAGTTGTCGGAATAGTCCTCATCCTGCAGCGCATCATAACCGCGTTCACCGGTGCGGATCTTGATGACATCTTCCACATCGTAGATGAAGATCTTGCCGTCGCCCACGTTGCCGGTATAGAGGACATCCTGTACGGTCTTTATGAGGGTTTCCACCGGAATCTTGCAGATGACGATATCGATCTTGATCTTGGGCAACAGACGAGAGCCTACGGGATTACCGCGGAAATACACGGTATGACCCCGCTGAATGCCGTAGCCGAATACATTTGTAACCGTGATGCCGGTAATGCCGAGATGCTGCAAGGAATCCTCCAGATCGCCAAATTTGCTCTGATTGGCCACGATTGTGATCTTGGTAATCTTAGCGCCCGGTTTCTCGTGATGTACCACTTTAATGGCTTCCTCCTTGGAGACTGCGGGAGCCGCGGGAGCCGGAGCAGTATCGGACAGAGGCATGGCCTCGGTGATAATGGAAAAATCAGGATAGGCCATATTGCCATGTTCGCCGAAATCCAGTCCCTGGATTTCTTCTTCGCGGGAAACACGGATACCGATTGTCTTTTTTAAAACGAGCCAGACAAGACCAGAAGCGATAAAGGTAAAGGCGCCTACGGCCAAGATGCCTACAAACTGCGTACCTAACAGACCCAGACCGCCGCCGAAGAAGAGGCCATTTTGCGTGGACAATGTGGTGACACCCGCCTGTGCAAAGAGTCCTACGAAGATCGTGCCTAATACGCCACAACCCAGATGCACGGAGGTGGCTCCTACCGGATCGTCGATCTTCATGCGATCGAAGAACATGACAGCCAATACCACGAAAATACCGGCAATCGCTCCAATAAGGATAGAAGATTCGATGGAGACATAGGCACAGCCGCCGGTAATTCCGACGAGACCGGCTAAACATCCGTTGATCGTCATGCCCAGGTCAGGTTTGCCCATGACGATCCAGGAGGTGATCGTGGAGGTCAGAACCGCTACAATTGCGGAAGTATTGGTCGTCACGAGGATATGCATTACGTCTTCCGGATGCTCAAAGCTCATGGTGGATCCCGGATTGAATCCGAACCACCCCAGCCAGAGGACGAACAGTCCGATGACAGCTAAGGACATGCTATGCCCCGGAATGGCCTTGGCTTTTCCGTCCTTATCATATTTTCCAATACGGGGACCCAGGAGCATCGCGCCTGCCAGTGCGGCCCAGCCGCCTACAGAGTGTACAGCGGTATCGCCTGCAAAGTCCAGGAAACCGATATCAGAGAGCCAGCCACCGCCCCAGATCCAGTGCCCGACGATGGGATAGATTATCAGAGTCAGCACAAAGGAGAAAACAATAAAGGAAATGTATTTGACGCGTTCTGCTACGGCGCCAGATACGATGGTAGCGGCAGTCCCGCAGAAGACAAGCTGGAAGAAAAACTTGCCCCAGAAAGGAACCGAAGACGTCAGCGTCTCATCGTAGAAAGAAAGATCAGAGGAACCCAGGATCCAGAGATGTTCGGTTCCCAGAATGGGATTGTCGCCGCCAAACATGAGTCCCCATCCCAACAGCAGGAAGCCCAGAGAAGAGACGGCGAAGACGATGAAGTTCTTGGATAAGATGTTGACTGTATTCTTGGAACGGGCAAATCCCGCTTCTACGCTGGCAAATCCGAGGTTCATGAAAAACACCAGGATGGCTGCCAGAAATACCCATAATGTATCGACGAGTGAAAATTCCATACAAAACCCTCCTCAAATAAAGAAAGAGGACAAAGGTGTTTCCCGGGAACACCTTTGTCCTCTTTGCGAATATTATAGCGTGCAAGAAATAAAATGTCAATATAATCTGGGCATTTTTTTGTGGTTTGTTGAAAAACCGAAAAAATTATGCTCGTTTTGTCTCCAGTGTACGACGAATCTGACGAATGAAATCCAGGGAGTTTAGTACAGTCGGTGTAATATCATCGCACAGTAGCGCCAGGTCTTTGGTCATATAGCCAGCCTCCATGGTTTCCAGGCAGGAAGCGTCCAATTGGTTGGCAAACTCGACAAGCGCCTGATTGCCATCCAATTCTCCGCGTTTACGCAGTGCGCCGCTCCAGGCAAAGATGGTAGCAATGGGATTGGTGGAAGTTTCTTCCCCTTTCAGATAGCGGTAGTAGTGGCGGGTCACGGTGCCATGCGCTGCCTCATATTCAAAATTCCCATCCGGAGAGACGAGAATGCTGGTCATCATGGCCAAAGAACCGAAGGCAGTGGAAATCATATCGCTCATCACATCGCCGTCATAATTCTTGCAGGCCCAGATATAGCCGCCCTTAGAACGGATCACACGAGCCACCGCGTCATCGATCAGCGTATAGAAATATTCCAGCCCCTCCTTCTCGAAGGCTTCTTTATAATGCTTCTCGTAAATATCCTGGAAGAGCAGCTTGAAGGTCTGATCATACTGCTTTGAGATGGTATCCTTGGTAGAAAACCACAGATTCTGATGCGCGGACAGTGCATACTGGAAGCAGGAGTGGGCGAAGGAGATAATGGACTGATCCTTATTGTGCATGGCCTGCAGCACACCGGGCCCCTCAAAGGAAGCGACTTCTTCCACAGTCTCCTGCCCCGTGGTATTCGTGAAGACCAACTTCGCGGTGCCGGGTTCCGTCACGCGGATCTCCGCAGCCTTGTAGACATCGCCATAGGCATGACGGGCAATCGTGATGGGCTTTTCCCAATTCCGGACGACGGGTTTTACATGGCTGATCAGAATCGGAGCTCGAAATACCGTGCCATCCAGAATCGCGCGAATCGTCGCATTGGGGCTTTTCCACATCTTCTTCAACTTATATTCTTCCACACGCTGCGCATTCGGCGTGATGGTGGCGCATTTCACCGCGACATGCAGGCGTTTGGTCGCCTCTGCGGAATCGATTGTTACCTGGTCGTTCGTCTCGTCCCGATGGGGCAGACCCAGATCATAGTACTCAGTAGAGAGATCCACAAAGGGCAGCAGGAGTTCCTCCTTAATCTGCTGCCACAGGATGCGGGTCATCTCATCGCCGTCCATCTCCACGATGGGATTCATTTGGATTTTCTGCATAATAACCTCCTTATTTCAGTCCGGCTGCGTAGTAGTTGATCAGGCAGCCTTCCAGTATGATCTTCTTCTCATCCTCGGTCAATCCTTTAATGTACAGCGTGATAGGCGTCTTGCCCCCCGCGCTGAGCACGGTAGCCGGAATCTCTTCCTGCCCCGAGAGAATGGCCTGACGAATGCCCGGCACAAAGATGTAATCGCCGGTTTCGTAATCGAAGGGAGTATCCGGAGCCAGGGTAAAGGGCAGGATGCCCCAGTTGATACAGTTGCTGCGATACCGTTTGGTCGCGTATTCATAACAGATATTGGCGGCGCCTCCCAGAACCTTCTGACAGGAGGCCGCCTGCTCCCTGGCGGATCCGTCGCCGGGTTTGGTAGCGAAGATGGCGGAGCCAAAACTGGTATGAGTCAGCAGTGTATCCGCGTCTCCCAGCTCGGCGAGCAGATCATGAAGCATAGTGGGCGCATGGCCGGCCAGACGTTCGGCCTCGATGGCCTGGATCTCCTTGGCGCGGCTTACATATTCCGGCACACGGCGGGAAAGCGCGAACTCGGCCAGACGCAGCGGATTGGAACGATAGCTGGAAGTCTCACCGGAAGGAATCAGCTCGTCAGTGGTGGTCACAGGGTCGTGAATCACAGCGGCGAGTTTCAGCAGCACATTCTCGGACAACGGATACATCTTGGGCCAGTCTGTGATGTTAGGGCCCAGACGCAGAGGTTCCTCCGGCAGCGGATGTCCATAACCATTGTAAATGCGTTTCTGATAGATAGTGTCATCGTAGGTATAGGTGGGATGATCGCTTGTGTATTCTATGTCGGTAGCCGGTGTCAGGAAGCCGGCATTCGCAGCGGTCGCTGCGATGGAACGAGCGTCCATCAGCGCGACAGCGCTGAGCTGGCCCTCACCGGGCTTAGAGCCTTCCCGATTGGGGAAGTTGCGGGTGGTATGACGAATGGAGAGGCCGTTGTTCGACGGCACATCGCCCGCGCCGAAACAAGGACCGCAGAAGCAGGGCTTGAACACGGCGCCAGCCTCCATCAGTTCGGCCTGTACTCCGTTTTTCACGAGTGCCAGATTGATAGGCAAGCTGGAAGGATATACGGACAGGGAGAAATAACCGTTTCCGGTCGAAGCGTTTTTCAATATGCTGGCGGCTTCACAGATATTATCATACATACCGCCGGCACATCCGGCGATGATACCCTGATCTACACGAATACGTCCATCCACCAGTTTATCGGTCAGGTGCAGCTGCGCCTTGGAACCAAAGGAACGGGCAGCTTCCTTCTCAACTTCCCGCAGGATATCTCCGGGATTCTCACAGAGTTCTCGGATCGAATAGGCATTGGAAGGATGGAAGGGAAGCGCGATCATAGGCTCCACTGTGGACAGGTCGATGCGGATCATGCCATCATAGTAGGCATAATTCTCCGGAGAGAGCTTTTTGTAGTCCTCCGGACGTCCGTGGGTCTTATAAAAGTCCTGCACCGTCTCATCCGTCTCCCAGATGGAGGAGAGGCAGGTGGTTTCGGTGGTCATGACATCGATGCCGATACGAAAATCCATGGGCAGATGCTTCACGCCGGGCCCCACAAATTCCAGGACTTTATTTTTCACATAACCGCCTCCGAAGACGGCGCCGCACAGAGCGATCGCCACGTCGTGAGGACCGACGCCGTGGCGTGGCGCCCCTTCCAGATATACTAGAATGACTTCAGGCGCCGGGATATCATAAGTATTCTTCAATAGCTGCTTGACCAGTTCGGGACCGCCTTCGCCCACACCCATGGTACCCATGGCGCCATAACGGGTATGGCTGTCAGATCCCAGCACCATGGCGCCGCAGCGAGTGAGCTTTTCACGGGCGTATTGATGAATGACGGCCACATTGGCGGGAACATAGATGCCGCCGTATTTGCGGGCCGCCGAGAGGCCGAATACATGATCGTCCTCATTGATGGTGCCGCCCACGGCACAGAGACTGTTGTGACAGTTTGTCATCGCATAGGGAAGCGGAAACTCTTGGAGTCCGCTGGCTCTCGCTGTCTGAATGATGCCTACATAGGTGATATCATGAGATGCCAATGCGTCGAAAGTGATCCGAAACTGGTTCGGATTCTCGGAAGAATTGTGCGCGTGTAAGATGGAATAGGCCATCGTACGAGAACGGCCTTCGCTGGGAGAAGGAAATCCATCCTGCCTAGAGACAGGCATACCATCCACCAGATATACGCCGCCAGAAGAAAGTTCAATCATTGCGTCAACCTCCTAAAAAATCTGCAAGTTACAATCATAAACTAGGTATAGCTTGATGAAGCCACACCTAGTATACCATAAATCTGCGGAAAATGCCAAAAAAATTTTTGAAAACGGCATTTTTCGAGAGAACGCCGAAAATTTTTAAAGGATGGCTAGGGAAGGGGCCTGTGATAAAACTCATGAAATATTTCTCCGTTACAGGGCATATAATGCACAAGAAAAGGAAAGAGGGAAAAGCAGGATGCAAACGAAACCTTATATTGTGCAAAAGGGAGATTCTCTATTTCAGATTGGGAGAAGACTGGGCGTGGTACCCGAGGGGATCTATCTTTTGAATCGTCTCACCAGTGATGAATTGCAGATCGGGCAGATGCTGCGAATTCCATCCTATGTAGAAGCGCAGACGGTTCGGGAGGACGTCCCGGTATATCGTTGGGAAGATACGAATGGAGAGATATTGGGACACGTGAATGCCGGTACGCGGTTCCAGGTCATGGATACGACAGAACAGTTTCTTCATGTAGTCTATCTGAAACAGATTGGGTATTTGTATAGAAAAGACGCGCAGATTTTAGTTTATGATGATCAAGAGCCTATCATCAGTATACTGGGATATTATACACAGGCGGAGGGCGAGCTGTTTCCTTCCTCAGAGAAGACCTTTATAGAGAATACGGATGTGCTGACGCAAACAGCGCTTTTCTTTTGGCGTCTGGATCCGAGCAGCCCCGTATTGATTGAAAACTCGGCCAATGCATCTCCTCAATATATAGAAGGTTTGGTGTGGGAAGGGCATCGAAGCAATGTGCGAATGCAAGGCGTCATTCACAATCTGATGTATAAAGAACCAGGGGATTCTGCGCAGACAGTAGAGATTGCTTTAGCCAATGCGGAACGCAGGCAGGCGCTTGTAGAATCGATTCTGGATCTGGTTCGGGCTTATCATCTGGACGGAATCAATCTGGATCTGGAAGACCTATATCCCAAGGATCAGAGGCTTCTCAATATTTTTCTGGAGCTTCTGCACGGTGAACTGCATGAAATAGGGGCAGATTTGACGGTATGCCTACCCCCTAAAATGGAAGATGAGGAGGGGGAATTTGACTATGCGTCCATTGGGGATATAGCGGACACGGTCGTCATCATGATGTACAATGAGCATGGGTGGCCGGGGTCAGGTCCAGGCCCTGTTTCATCTTCTACATGGATGAGAAGGGTGCTAGAAGGAGTATTGCCGGTCATTCCCGCCAAAAAGATCTTAGCGGCCGTAGGATTGTTTGGCTTTGATTTTAATCTGACGAAGGAGACAGTACAATATCTGAGTTATATGCAGGCGAGGGAACGAATGAAGTATTATCGCGCGCAAGCGGAGTATGACTCTACAGCGCAGAGCTGGAAGTTTACCTATACAGACGAGAATGGGGAGCAGCATGAGGTCTGGTATGATGATGGGACCAGCATAGTAGAACGAGCTAAGATTGCTGACGAGTATGGGATTCAGGGGTTGGCGCTGTGGCGTTTGGGTCTGGGGGATCCTCAGAGTTGGCAGGATCTTCGGACGCAGGTGGTAGTGCGAAAAGGATAAGGAGGAATCGGTATGGAGTATGTACGTCAAAATCTGGAGTTTGTACCAGCGGGAGCATATTGCAGGGCACAGGGAATGATTCGGGCGGAGATCCGAGACCGGACGCTGAAACTACGGATTCTGCTGGATGGTATGACGCCGGCTCCTTTTGGTACGTATCAAGCGGAGATGATCTGCGTGAGGGAAGGAAGTTATCGGCGATATCCCTTGGGGAGCGTACGGACGGATAGCCGGGGACGAGGAGAACTTCTGTACCGAAGAAGTCTGGATCATGTGGATGAAGGACCTGGACCGGAAGATTTTCAATGTTTCCGAATCCAAAAAGGGAAGGAGAATCCCACGGATCTTTTGATCGCGAAGACAGAGCAGGCGATAAATTGGCAAGAACTCCCGGAATGGGGGAGGGGTGTGATCGAGCCGGAACCCGTATGGACAGCTGCGTCGCTGTCCGAGACAATACACGAAGAAGCGGAGAAGGAGGAGAATATGGAGACAAGAACGGAGGCGGTGGAAGAGAAGGAAGAGCGGACAGAGGCGGAAACATATCTATGGGAACATATGCCGGAGATCAGGCCGTTTTACCGCAGTGATCAGGATTGGATTCGAGTAGATCCGGGTGATCTGGCGCCGCTGCCTGTGAATCTTGCCGAGATGGAGAACAAATCATTGATTCAAAGCGGATATACACGGTACAAACATTTGATTTTATGCCGTGGACAACGGGAGTATCAGCTGGGAGTGCCCTATCGCTATGTGCCGGAAATGGCGCAGGAAGCAGCCAAACAAGGATTCTTAGAATTTCGGGCGGCGCATTCACAGACCGCGAAACGAGGAGACTTTGGATACTGGATAGAGAAAATTCCATATTTATAATCGGGAGTTAGAAGACTTTAATGAAGCGTTCCATCGTAGAAAGCGAGTTTTTCATATGGAAATTTATGCTTTTTATGGAACGCCTTTTTTATGGATAAAAGTGGTAACGGTTGAATCGTGAAGGTGTTATGCAAAATAAACGAGAGATAAAAGGGCTTTGTACCAGCATTTTCATGTGTAAAGGAGGGATGTGAATAGGATGTTAAGGGAAATCGACATATTTCCATGTTTAGTAGACATTATTCCTTGTTAAATCTGCACGGGGGAATATATAATTGGACAAAACAGGGGGACAAACCCCCGGGAATATTTAGGAGGAATAGCATGAAAAAGAGATTGATTGCACTCTTGATGTGTACGCTGATGATCCTTGGCTCCATGGCCTGCAGTAACGGCGAAACATCACAGAATGACAGCTCTGCGGCGGAGACATCCAAAGCTGAGGAGCAGTCGACAGCAGATTCCGCAGGAGACGCCTCACAGGCAGAAGATTCTCAGGCGGAAGTCAGTGGAGAGGTAACCTATCCGCTGACAGACGAGCCGATTGAGCTTAGTTACTATATTAAGATCAATGGCGCGATGTCCGCGACAATGGAGACTTACGCGGACGTAGAGTTCTTCAAGATGCTGCAGGAGAAAACCAACGTCAGCATCAAATGGGATCATAACTGTACCGACGATAATTTCGCTATGATGATTGCCAGTGGCGAGTATCCGGACATGATCAACTGGAATCTGGGCAATGCAGCGGGCGGTGTTCAGGCACTGTTGGAAGATGGCATCATTGTCGATCTGACGGAGCTGATGCCGCAGTACGCGCCGGCTTATTATTCCTGGATGCAGGACAACCCGGACGAGGACAAAGCTTTCAAGCTGGATGATGGTACACTGTATCAGTTTGTAAACTTCAACGCGAACTGGGAAGATCATTCTATGGAATACTTCAAGATCCTGGGCCCCATGATTCGTCAGGACTGGCTGGATCAGCTGGGACTGGACATGCCGACTACAACGGATGAGCTGTATGAGGTGCTGGTGGCTTTCCGTGATAACGATATGAATGGAGATGGCGATACGACCGATGAAGTTCCGTTTGTTATCAATAAGGGATACGATGCCATTAAGGCTCTGGCCGGATCTTTTGGCTGCCGTCTGGATGTACAGATGGGCGAGGATGGAAGTACGATCGTATATGGCCCTGCTACTGAGAACTTCCGTACGTACATGCGTTATCTGAATAAGCTGTATACGGAGGGCCTGATCAATTCTGATTTTGCGGTCAATGAGGATGCACTGAGCCTGATTACCCAGAATAAGGCCGGATTTACCCTGTCTTCTATGGGATCTACACTGATCGCAAATCACGACAACCTGAAGATGCAGAATGAAGAATATAATATGGTTTCTGTGCCGTGGCTGATTGGTCCGGATGGATATCAGTGCGACATTTCGGATGTGAACGCGAATCCTCGTTCCACCGCGATTACGATGGCATGTGAAAACGTGGAAATAGCACTTCGCTGGTTGGATTACGCTTATACAGAGGAAGGTTCTATTGAGTCTACCTTTGGTATCGAGGGACAGAGTTTTGAATGGGTAGACGGGTATCCGACGATCCTGGATTCTGTCAAGACGAATGATAAAGGCTGGTCGGAGGAGCAGAGCATTTCTCGTTGGATGCTGGGTTCCATCAACTATCCGAATGCTCGTGACTATCGTTTCTATGAGCAGATGAACCTGAATGAAGATTATAAGGTAGATATTCAGGATAACTGGAACATGGCAACAGATGATATTCTGATGCCTCCGGTGGTTATGACGACGGAGGAAGCTTCTACGTATTCCAGTATCATGAATGATGTCACCACATTCATGGAGACCACGTATATGGAATTCATCATTGGCGACAAGAGCCTGGATTCCGATTGGGATTCTTATGTACAGACGATGATGGATATGGGTCTGGAAGAGGCGCTGGCTTGCAAGCAGGCTGCTTACGAGCGGTATCAGAATCGTTAAAGACCAAATAGAGAGATTTCACATAGAGACACAGGTATTTTTATCTGTGTCTCTATGGAAGAAAAGAGAGAGATTGTAGCAACAAAATATAGAAAAGGTAATGATGACTATACGCGAATAAGGATGTGAAAATTCATGGCCAAGAAGCCCCAAAAACCTTTTTTACAAAGACTGAAGTTTGATCTTGCAAGATATAAATATTTGTATCTGTTTTTCGCGCTGCCGTTGGTATTATATTTTATCATATTCAAATATGTGCCGCTTTATGGTCTGCAGATTGCGTTTAAGGATTATAAGATTACGAAGACAATGTGGGAGTGTCCCTGGGTTGGCTTTGAACATTTTCAGGATTTCTTCAGTAGTATTTATTTTGCCAGGACTGTATCGAATACGCTGATTATTAGTTTTTTAAGTTTATTGTTTGGCTTTCCAGCGCCTATTATTTTCGCGCTGCTGCTGAACGAGGTTCAGAATTCCAAGTTTAAGAAAGTTGTACAGACCATCACGTATCTGCCGCACTTTATCTCGATGGTGGTTATCTGTGGTTTGATCGTCTCATTTAGTGGGAAGGATGGCCTGTTTAATGATATTATCGCTTTCTTTGGCGGAACCAGGTCGGATCTATTGATGAGTAAGGCGGCCTTCCGGCCGATTTATGTGGCCAGCGGTGTCTGGGCAGGATTCGGGTGGGGAAGTATCATCTATCTGTCAGCGCTGGCCGGCGTGGATCAGGAACAGTATGAGGCTGCGTACATTGATGGCGCCAAGCGGTTCCAAAGGATGTTTTATATTACGCTTCCGGGAATCATGCCCACGATTATCATTTTGCTGATTATGGAAATCGGTAAATTGATGAGTGTGGGTTCCGAGAAGATTCTGCTGCTGTATTCTCCGTTAACCTATGAGGTGGCGGATGTTATCTCTACATACGTATATCGTAAAGGACTTGTTGACAATGACTATAGTTATAGCGCCGCGGTAGGATTATTTAATTCCGTGATCAATATTGTTCTGGTTACAGGCGCTAACAGTCTCAGCCGGCGGTTCACGGATACCAGTCTGTGGTAAGAGAGGAGAGCGGTTAAGATGGTTTATAAAAAGACGGTAGGCGACCGCGTGTTTGAGCTGCTGAATGGATTACTGATGGTCTTTCTGATGGTCATCACGCTGTATCCGTTCCTGTATGTTTTGTTTGCGTCATTCAGTGACCCAAACGAATTCCTGGCGCATGGGGGAATGTTATTATATCCATTAAACCCGACGCTGGAATCGTACAAAGCGGTTTTGAATAATCCAAATATCTTTATTGGATATGGCAATACTATTTTCATTGTAGTCGTCGGTACGGCAATTAATCTTTTGATGACTTGTGTGGGAGCCTATTTCCTGTCCCGGACGGGTCCGATGCTGAAAAAACCGATCATGATTATGGTAATTATTACGATGTATGTGGATGGCGGTCTGATTCCGAATTACTTATTGATCAGAGATTTAGGAATGTATGATAGTCTGTGGTCTCTCATTATTCCCGGAGCGATTTCTACCTATAATATGATTGTGATGAGAACCGCATTCCAAGGGATACCAGCCAGTCTGGAGGAGTCGGCCAGAATCGATGGAGCGGGCGAGTTTACCATTTTATTCAAGTTGATTTTACCGTTATCCATTCCGACAATCGCTGTTATTGGTCTGTTCTATGCTGTAAGTCATTGGAATTCTTGGTTTAGCGCGAATATTTATCTTCGTGATAAGAACAAGTTTCCGTTGCAGCTTGTATTACGGGATATTATCATTCAGAATGATACAGAAGAGATGACATTGGGGGCTGGATTTGGTAACAGTTACGCCATGAGCTTTACCATCAAATACGCGACGGTTATCGTAGCGACTGTACCAATCTTAGTTCTGTATCCCTGGATTCAGAAGTATTTTGTCAAGGGTGTCATGATTGGATCCTTAAAGGGTTGATTTGATTTCTTTTTCTCTCCTAGAGAGGTGTGCGGGGCACACCTCTTTTTTTCCTCAAAAAACAGTTGACGTTCCGCGGAAAATGTGCTATCATAAATATACTGCAAAAGCAGTATGCGGATATGGCGGAATTGGCAGACGCGCATGGTTCAGGTCCATGTGGGGGTAACTTCATGCAGGTTCGACTCCTGTTATCCGCAGTCATTTTTTGGGGACTGTTCTTTTTAAGGGGGGATGGTTCTTTTTTATTATTCTATGGAATCATTTTTGCGAAGAACTCTATCCTGGGATTTGCCATTATGGATAGATTGTCCTCGGAGAAGAGTAAAGTCAATTCATTCTCTCCAAAACTCCATTTATATAAATCAAGCTGGACTTTGTCTTCTTATATAAAACACAACATGATATATAGCCCGTCATGAGTCGCTTGTACATCCATATCTATAGTTCCCTGGCTTGAATATCTAAGATACTTATCCATTCGCTTGAAGGATTCAGTTTCGTAGCCTTCACTACCGCTTTTGCCTGGATTCGCCCTCTGATATATTGCTGTCGGTTCCCGCGATAAACATCAGGTCCTGATATACATGGACAAGAGAATTTACGCTTGTTTCATTCAGAAGTGCCGTACCGACCGACTTGATCTCCGCCCCAGTAAAGTCGTTCGGTATAGACACTAAAGCTGCTTGCAAAAACAAGGGTAGAATAGTATCATAAAGTCAGAATCCTTTTAAGGCAAATGGCTTCATTTTAAAGCCAGAGTTCCTGGGAAAGGAAGTGTTGAAGATGACAGATGGCAGAAAGAAAAGGTTGCCAATAGGCATCGAAGATTTTCGAAAACTTTGTACAGGAAACTTTTATTATGTAGATAAGACAGCGATGGTCCGAGGCCTGTTGGAAAAATAGGGAAAGGTGAATCAATTTACCCGTCCCAGACGTTTCGGAAAGACGCTGAACATGAGTATGCTCAAGGAGTTCTTTGAGATTGGAAGTGACAAGGTTATCTTTGATGGGCTGGAAATTTCGAAGGAGACAAAACTCTGCGAAGAATATATGGGACAGTTTCCCGTTGTTTCGATTACTCTGAAGAATGTTGCAGGGTTAAACTATAGAGAAGCCTGTAATCTGTTTCGGCGAGTCATTGGGGCGGAAGTTAGGCGTTTTAGTTTTTTAGCGGAAAGCGACAAGTTGGATGATGGAGATCGACGGATGTATCAGGCATTGACGGATATTCGAGTCGGGAGTTTCACGATGACGGACGATATGCTGATAGACAGTCTGCGAATGTTGTGGCAAAGCACTACGGGAAAGAGACGATTCTGCTGATCGATGAGTATGATGTACCGCTGGATAAGGTGTTCCACGGTGGATATTACACGGAGATGGTCCCTTTGATCTGCAATCTGTTTGGAAACACGCTGCTGAAGGCCTTCTGCGATGCTCTGGAAGAGGGCAAGGCGGAAGAAGTGGAGAGACTGTTCAGGACCTATCAGGGAAAGAGGATCAGCATCCGGGATACGTTTGTGAGGCGTCCTACGAAGGAGAATTTCTATCATGGAATCCTCCTGGGGTATCGGGATGGCTGGCATCTGAAGTCGAATCAGGAACCTGGAAATGGGTACAGTGATATTTTGATTTGCGATCTGGATGAGGATATTGGAATCATGATCGAGGTTAAAGTACGCACAGGATGGGAACATGGAACGGGTCTGCCGGGAAGCGATAGAGCAGATCGACAGGAATGAATATGGAAAGGAACTGCAAGAAGAGGGCTGCTACATGATCTTGAAGCATGGGATTTCCTGCTACAGGAAAGGCTGTCGGGTTCTCGTGGAAAAGGCCTCTGTAACGATTTGATTCGCCCAAAACGCGGGGGAAAATCATAAGAGAAGGGCTTGACAAAACGCGTTCAGACACTTTATAATAAATTCATAGAATTGCTGGAAAAATCTGAATTAGAAAGGAGAATGGATATGAGGTACATATGCCCCATCTGTGGTTATATCTACGATGAGGAGAAAGAGGGCAGAGCCTTTCATGAGATTGCGGACAGCTGGTTCTGTCCGATTTGCGGCGCGCCGGGGATTGTCTTTACGGCGGAAACACCGCAGGCATCTCAGACGGTGGGAGACGCAGCAGAAGTGGACTCTCCAGAACAGGTTTCCTTCGGAGAATTTGCTGCGCTCTGTTCCAATTTGGCAAGAGGCTGTGAAAAACAGTATCAGGATGAGGAAGCGGCACTATACCGCCGTCTGGCAACGTATTTTACAGCGATCAGTCCGAAGGCAGAGGAAAAAGAATTATCGGATCTTGTGAAGAGCCTGCGCTATGATCTGGAACAGCACTATCCTGCATTACGCGAAGCCGCGGAAAAGGCCGGAGATCGCGGGACGCTCAGGATCTGCGTCTGGGGTGAAAAAGTGACGAGAATGCTGTTGGCGCTTGTGGAGCGGTATCAGAAGGAAGGCTCGGCGTTCCTGGAAAATACGGCTGTCTGGGTCTGCACGATCTGCGGATTTATCTATATAGGAGATAATCCGCCGGAAATCTGTCCTGTATGTAAGGTGCCTGCTTGGAAGTTTGAGAAGGTGGAAGGGAGGAGAAGCGCATGAAGCAATTCGCGGTCAGAAACCTCCGGCTCTGTACGAAGGATTGTTTGTGCCTATATGTATGTCCCGTAGGAGCCACGGATACAGAAAACAGTGTGATCGATCGGCAAAAATGTACGGGATGTGGTCTTTGTGCGCAGGCATGTCCCAGCGGCGCAATCTCCATGGTTCCAGTGGCGTATCCGCCACAGCAGCCGAAAAAGAATTCAGTGCTGTCTGCCGCGCACGTATTGGCGCGCTCCAAGGCAGAAGAGGAGAGCATGGCGAGAAAACTCGCGGCGGAGTCTTCGGAGGATGCGTTGTATCGGCTCCTTGCGGCCGCAGAGAAATCCTTGCGTCTCGTCCATGAAGATCTGTCCCGGGAATCCGGCTATATGCTGCCCCAGAGCAAAAACGCGAAAGAGAGGCTGCAGGAGTGGATTCAGAATCCGCCGACACAGGATTTTCCGAAGGAGGTGGCTGAGAACCTTTTGGAGAAAATCCCCTGTAATGAGGAATAATGTTTGGCGAGGGTATCCCTCAAGTCATTTCACGACTTTGGGGATACCCTTCTTTTCATTGTACGCAGTTTTGCGGGAGTACGATTTTGAATCGCAGGATAGCGTATAAAGTTGGCGGGCGAAGTTCTCTTTGGAATGGAATTGTACGCAGGCTTGCCAAAAAGCACGCTTTAGTATTGCAGTGTAGCGTACAAAGTTGGCGGATTCAGTTTTTTTCAGAACTGAATTGTACGCAATCTCGCGAAAGCATGTTCCAGCATCGCAGAGTAGCGTACAAAGTTGTGAGGTTATGTTCTTTTTAAAACAGAATTATACGCAGACTCGAAAAAAGTGAGTCCCAGCCTTGCAGGATAGCATATAAAGTTGGTAGGAGAAGTTCTCTTTGAAACAGAATTATACGCAGTCTCTCGAAAGGCGCGTCCCAGCCTTGCAGGATAGCGTATAATTTATAGGAGATATGTTCTCTTTAAAACAGAATTATACGTAGTCTCTCGAAAGGCGCGTTTCAGAATCGCAGGATAGCGTACAAAGTTGGCGGGAGAAGTTCTCTTTAAAACTAAATTATACGCAGTCTCGTAAAAAGCGAATCTCAGCCTTGCAGGATGGCGTATAATTTATAGAAGATATGTTCTCTTTGAAACAGAATTATACGCAGGCTTGCCAAAAAGCGAGTCCCAGACTTGCAGGATGGCGTATAATTTATAGGAGATATGTTCTCTTTAAAACAGAATTATACGCAGACTCGAAAAAAGCGAGTCCCAGCATCGTAGGGTAGCGTATAATTTATAGGAGATATGTTCTCTTTAAAACAGAATTATACGCAGACTCGAAAAAAGCGAGTCCCAGCATCGTAGGGTAGCGTATAATTTATAGGAGATATGTTCTCTTTAAAACAGAATTATACGCAGACTCG
>CALBGL010000093.1 GCA_937892735.1 uncultured Clostridia bacterium
AGGGGGATTATAACACAGAAATGGCTTAAAATCAAGTCTTTAAGGAGACGGAGAAGCTCTCATCTTTTTTCTTAATCGTATAAATTGCACCATGGGGACACGCCTTTTTACAATCACCACATCGGATACATTCCATGCTATTCGGCTTCAAATAGACCGGAATATCTAACTTACAGATCTTCTGGCAGATACCGCACTTTGTACAACGCTCTTCGTCAATCCGAAAACGATACAACGAAATGGGATTAAACAGACCATAGACCGCGCCCAAAGGACATAGATAGCGGCAGAATGGCCTATATACCAAAATAGATAGGAACGCCACTACGACCAGAATCCCTACTTTCCATAGAAAGAGTCCGCCCATACCGGCACGAATCGCCGGATTCAGAACGGCCAGCGGAAAGCCGGCCATCAGGGGTCCCGATGGACATATGTATTTGCAAAACCAGGGACTTCCCTGGCCCACCAAATCCAGTACTGTCATCGGCAGCAGAACTACGAAGACTAGCAAAATGACATATTTCAGATAACGGAGCCATTTGTCTCCAGGGAGCTTACGAAACTTCTTCACAAAAGGAATTTTATATAGAAGCTCCTGTATCCAGCCAAAGGGACAAAGCCAGCCACAGACGAGACGCCCCACCAGGGCCCCCACAAAAATCAAGAAGCCGGCGACATAAAAAGCGAAGTGATAGTTTCTATTGCCGATGACAGCCTGAAACGCGCCGATGGGGCAGGCTCCCAGAGCCCCAGGGCAGGAGTAGCAGTTGAGACCTGGCAGACAGACTGCCTTCGTATTGCCTCGATAGATGTTTCCATGAAGAAAACCCGCAACATAGCCGTTACTGAGAGCCGTTATGGCGAACTGCACGCATCCGCGCAGATGTCTGATTCCCCATTGCCTTATTTTACCCAATGCCAATACACTCCAAACAAATATTCACAGCCTGACGCAGGACGACCTCTGCCTCTCCCCGAAAAACACCGATCGCTATGAAAAGAATCCCGACCGCCAATAACCCATAGGCGATATAGTTTCTCTTTTGCTCTGTCATGATCTTACCTGACTCAGCGCATCCTCAATAGCCTGCGCCCACTGTTCTTTATCCTGTGCCTGCAGATACGCATACCCCACCTGATTCCCATCTTTATCCACAAAAAGCGTGGTCGGCACCGCATAGATCTGGCTCAACAGCCCCGCCAGGCTCTCTGAAGGTACCATATGCGTATAATCAGCGCCCGTGCTGGAAACAATCTCCCGTGCTAAATCCATCTGTGACTCATTCAGTGTTCCATCCGAATTGATCACATCCGTGACCATTCCCATGATTCTGACAGCATCATCCGCATATTCTCTGGACAACTCTCCCAGCGCGCCCATCTCATCCAGGCAGTAACCGCAATACGTCGTCCATATATTGACCATAGTCACATCATAGTCCCGAAATGCCGTCTGATCCACCGGATTCCCATTCAGATCGGTCGTAGAGAACTGTCCCAGTACTCCCGTCGCAGTCTGCTCTTCCTGACAGGCTCCGCAGATCAGTACGATTAACAGCACAACCATCATCCACACATATTTCTTTCCCATTCTTACCCCTCCTGTGAAAGTTATGCTTATTATATCAATCTTGCCGGCATCTGTCAATCCGAAAGAAAATATCCATCGACGCTGCCGGTCATAGAAATGCTCGGGAGCAATCCAGAAAAATAACCCACACCTCTTTGAAGATCGGACGGGAGTCCCTAAACGAATCGGAACCGGCGTGATTTAACACGCCGGTTCCTACCAAAGCACTTTTACTTCCTTAATGGGACGCTACCTAATGCCTCAGACGTCTTTTTCTGTTTTTAGAAATCTACTTCTGTATCGTAATAACAAGCCTTTAAGAGCTTCTCCATCTCTTCCTGCGTCGGGATCCGAGGATTCGATCCTGTGCAGGCATCTCCGATAGCCAGTTCTGCTACCTTCGGCAGCTTCTCCAAGAACTCGTCCTCTGGCACCATGCCATCCTCATAGTCCTTAATGCAGCTGGGAATATTCAGCAATACATTGTAATCGCGGATCTTCTTGATCAATGCGTCTACCAGCTCCTCTGTATTCGAACCAGTCAAGCCTACCGCCAGCGCGATCTGCGCATAACGAGCCGCCGCTTCCGGATTCTTGGAATTAAACTTGATGACTTTAGGCAAATACATGGCATTCGCACATCCATGTACGATGTGTCCATTTTTATAAGCCGCACCCGTCTTATGCGCCATAGAGTGTACGATACCCAAAAGCGCATTGGAGAATGCCATACCCGCCATACACTGTGCATAATGCATATGTTCTCTAGCCTTCACATCTCCATCGTAAGAAGACTTCAGATAGCTGAATACCATCTTGATCGCTTCCATCGCCAAGGGATCCGTAAACGGACCATGCAGCGTAGAAACATACGCCTCAATCGCGTGTGTCAAAGCATCCATACCGGTATGAGCCGTCAGCTTCTTCGGCATCGTCTCCGCCAACTCTGGATCTACAATGGCCACATCCGGCGTAATGTTGAAGTCCGCCAAGGGATACTTGATACCTTTCTGATAATCCGTAATGACAGAGAATGCAGTCACTTCTGTCGCCGTACCGGAGGTTGAAGGAATCGCCAAGAACTTTGCCTTCTGCCGCAGTGTGGGGAACGAGAACGGAGTAATCAGGTCTTCAAAAGAAGTCTCCGGATACTCATAGAATGCCCACATCGCCTTTGCAGCGTCAATAGGAGAACCGCCGCCCATGGCAATAATCCAATCCGGCTCAAACTCCCGCATTGCAGCAGCACCCTTCATCACAGTTTCTACAGACGGATCCGGCTCTACATTTTCAAACAAACGAACCTCCATACCCGCCTCTTTCAAATATGCCTCTGCCTTACCCAAGAAGCCAAAACGCTTCATGGAACCACCGCCCACGACGATGATGGCCTTCTTTCCGGTCAGAGTCTTCAGAGTTTCCAAAGAACCTTTGCCCCAGTACAGATCCCGGGGAAGAGTAAAACGTGCCATTGCACATACCTCCTATTTCCTATGAAAATCAAACTGAGATCTCTCTCTGTTTGATAATATTTTAACATTGCTTTTTCTACACGGGTAATGTATAATTAGATTGTGCCCCATATCAAATATTACATGGCCAGGAGGATCTTCATGAACACATTATCCTTACGTTACGCACTGGAAGTCAATCGTACTCGTTCCATCACGAGGGCAGCGCAAAATCTATACATGGGACAGCCCAATCTAAGCCGTGCTATTCGAGATCTGGAAAAGGATCTGGGCATCGTCATCTTTGAGCGAACCACAAAAGGCGTCACACCCACAGAAAAGGGCCGCATATTTTTGGAACGAGCCGCCAGCATCCTGACACAATTGGATGATCTGGAGGCGTTGTACCGTTCTGACAGTGCGGAATCTATCTATCTGAATGTAGCGCTGCCACGAGTCACGTATGCTTCTCTGGCCTTTACCCGCTTCCTGAACACTCTGCACCCTGCTCATGAAATGAATATTCATTTCAAAGAAGAAGCTCCTATGAACGCAGTGCAGGATGTAGTCCGGGGAGACATGGATTTCGCTATCATACGGTATCAAGAACCCTACTATGGTTTCTTTCTGAATCTAATGGAAGAGTGGAATCTGAATTATGAGCCCCTCTTTTCTTTCCATCAGCTGGCCCTCGTCAGCCTTTCTCATCCTCTAGCCAAACATCCGCAAATCTATGTCCAGGATCTGTCTCCTTATATCGAAGTCGTACATGGAGATTATCAAGTCCCTGCCCTTACACTGGCAGAATTTCCGACTTCCCTCTCCCCTACCTCTTCCCATAATCAAAAGATCTATGTCTATGATCGCGGCAGTCAGTTCGAGGTCCTACGCCAAGTATCGGGATCCTATATGTGGGTATCTCCCATGCCACAAGAGATGCTTGACGAGTACCAGATGACCACGCTCACCTGTCAGGACTTCGACACGACCAGCTGCGACGCGATTATCTATCCCAAAAATAAAAAACTATCGGATTGGTCAAAACGCTGCATTGAATTTATGAAGGACTACGTGAAGGCTCTATATTAAGCTCCCGCTAAGCAAAAGGCGCATTGCAAAATTTTCATGCAATGCGCCTTCTTTTATACACGCAAAATTCTCATCATATTACACTGATCGCCCTTCTCCAAAGAAGTGCCGGAAAGTATAATGACAAGATCGCCCGGTGACACCGCCCCAACTTCCAGAGCTCTCTGCTTGGCGTACTCCACCAACTGTTCTGGAGACTCCTGTTCCGTAGCCCGTACAGGAGATACGCCCCATGCCAGACTCAGCTGCTCATACCCTTTCTGACTCACTGTAGCGCCGATAATCGGACATGCCGGCCGATAATCAGAAAGTGTTCTCGCAGTCATCCCCGAACGAGTCACGACTAGAATCGCTTTCGCCTGCAGATAATGCGCCGCATCGCAGGCGGCCTGCGCCAGCGCGTCTACAATTTCATGTCCTAACTGAAGATGCGCCTGATTGAAAATCTTCGCATAATCCTGCGCACATTCTGCTGCTTCCGCAATGGAAGCCATCGTTTTCACCGTTTCCACCGGATACTTACCTACAGAAACCTCTCCCGACAACATAATCGCTGTTGTACCATCATAAATCGCATTGGCCACGTCCGATACCTCTGCTCGTGTCGGACGCGGATTACTGATCATCGATTCCAGCATTTGTGTGGCTGTCACTACATGCTTTCCCTTACGATAACATTTCTCAATAATCATCTTCTGCAGTGCGGGCAGTTCTTTAAATGCTACTTCCACCCCCATGTCTCCGCGAGCCACCATGATCCCGTCGCTTACTTCGATGATCTCATCCAGATGCTCAATCCCCTGCGTATTCTCGATCTTCGAGATGATCTGAATATCTTCAGCTCCATATAAGGAGAGCAGTGCCCGTACTTGCCGCACATCCTCTGCGGATCGTACAAAAGAACAGGCAATAAAATCCACGCCCTGCTCGATACCAAATACGATATCCTCCAGATCGGCTTTACTGATATAAGGAGTAGGAATCGCCACATTCGGCACATTCACACTCTTATGATTACTGATGCGCCCGCTGTTCAATACGCGACACACCACATCCTGTCCCTTTATATCGGTCACTTCCATATCAATCTTTCCATCATCCAGCAAGATATGCGTTCCTCTTTTGGCAACCTTCGCCAGGAACTCATAGGAAAGGGAGGCGCGCTCCGCTGTACCCATTTCTTCTTTCGGCGTCAGAGTAAAGGTATCCCCTTCTTTAAGCATGGCAAAGCCGTTTTCAAAATTCTGCAGTCGGATCTCCGGTCCCTTGGTGTCCAGAAGCAACGCTACCGGCAGATCTAACTCCTCTCGGATTTCCTTTACCATCTGAATCCTTTGACGATGCTCTTCATGATCTCCATGAGAAAAATTGAATCGCGCGCAATTCATTCCACTGAGCATCAACTCTTTGATCTTCGCCGGATCATCTACCGCCGGCCCTAAAGTACAAATAATCTTTGTTCTTCTCATCTTCCATAACCTCACTCCGATTTATGACCCTATCTTTTGTTATTCTTCTTTTTCTTTTTGCATTATAACACAGGATATCTGAAAAGAAAAGCTTGAATTTTTACGAAAACCAAAGTAATATATTATTATGATGCCATAAATGCGTCAAAAACCGAATCAGGAGGAACACCATGCATCAGACTGAAACGATGTACCATACCATGGCATATAACACTGTGATTGTTGGCAGCGGTGCCGCGGGATATAGTGCTGCCGAACGTTTATGGCTATTCGGCCAACAAGACATACTCTTACTGACAGAAGGAAAAAATGCCGGTACTTCTCGGAATACGGGTTCCGATAAGCAAACCTATTATAAACTGACATTATCTGGAGATGGTCAGGATTCCTACACGGAAATGGCGCAGACATTGTTTCAGGGCGGATCGGTCGATGGGGATCAGGCATTGGCGGAGGCAGTCGGTTCTGTCCCCTGCTTTATTCATCTGGCAGAGTTAGGTGTCCCCTTTCCCACCAATTGCTGGGGGGAATATGTAGGATACAAAACAGATCATGATCCCAGAGAGCGAGCTACATCCGCCGGTCCCCTGACTTCCCGCATGATGACAGAGGCCTTAGAACGTTCTGTATCTCAACTGGGGATCCCAATTCTAGATCGTCATCTGCTGCTGCAGATCCTTACGGAACACAACCGTGTACAGGGTATAATCTGTCTGAATATGGATTTGGAGAAACCAGTACTCATTCGTTGTCGTAATCTGATACTGGCAACCGGAGGTCCTGCCTGTCTGTACGCGGATTCCGTGTATCCGGCCAGTCAGCATGGGGCAAGCGGTATTGCCTTTGCCTGCGGTGCGGCTGGACAAAACCTGACAGAATGGCAGTACGGCATTGCCTCGCTGCATCCTCGCTGGAATGTATCCGGCACCTATATGCAAGTTCTACCCCGGTTCTTTTCTATCGAACAGGACGGCAGCAATCCGCGGGAATTCTTGCGGGAGGCTTTTCCCTGCTACGAAGACATGCTGAATCAGATCTTCTTAAAGGGTTATCAGTGGCCCTTTGATAGTCGTAAAGCATTGGATGGCTCTTCCAGGCTGGATCTTTTGGTCTATCGAGAGCGTTCTTTGCGGGGACGCCGTGTGTTTTTGGATTACCGGCAAAATCCCGAGAACCGGGCGATTGCTTGGGATTTGCTGTCTCCGGAAGCCTCGACCTATCTGCGAAAAGCCGGCGCGCTGCAGAATACTCCCTTTGAGCGTCTTTCTCATATGAACCAGCCCGCGGTGGATTTCTATCGGAGCCGCGGTGTGAACCTTGCGGCAGAGCCCCTAGAGATTGCTCTCTGTGCTCAGCATAACAATGGTGGTATTGCTGTGAATTCCTGGTGGCATACCCAGGTCGAAGGACTGTTTGCCATTGGAGAAGCCGCTGGAACCCATGGTGTCTACCGTCCCGGTGGTACTGCGCTGAATGCCGGTCAGGTAGGCGCTCTTCGCTGCGCCCATTATATTGCCGCCAAGCGACAAGGAGATCCAGATGCGCTCTCCTCCTTCAACGAAAATTGGCTCCACATCTGGGAGGAATGGATTGTCTCCCTGCGCTCTCGCCCGGAAAATGCAAGAGATACCGCGGCTACGTTCCGTCGATCTATGAGCGATACAGCGGGAGCCTTTCGAGCGCCTTCCCATATGAAAGAACTCCGTGCGCGAGTTCGGAATCTATTGGCACATTTTCCGGATGCTATCGGCGCGGGCCCCCACAAAGAAGGACTCGTTCGAGCTCTTCGTCTGCGCGATCAGCTTCTAACGATGGAAGTATATTTGACTGCCATGATCGATTATACCAGGCATAGCAAACGAAGCCGCGGCAGCGCCCTATATCAGACCTCCTCCGGAAATCTGCCACATATGTCCGGCACGGATATTCCTGAACTCTTTCGTTTCCTGCCCAATGATGGCAGTCTGGACCATCAGATCCAGGAGACACGATATACTCCTGATGGCAGCCTGACGAATTGGCGTCCTGTGCGTCCTATTCCTGACCGCAGCCAGGACTTCTTCGAGAATGTATGGCGCGGCTATCGTGAAAATAAAAATATATTGGATGCTTAAGTCCTCCCACTATTCTGCCCTTTTCTCGACAGACCAGGGCCGAGACTGAAGGACAAAAAGAATCTGCTAAAGAAAGGTCTTTGAAATGATTGATCAGAAAAAAACTCTTCTTTTTGAACAAATACCTATTCCCAAGGCTGTGATGACGCTCGCTATTCCCACGGTGCTCAGCTCTCTCGTCATGGTTTTCTACAATCTCGCCGATACCTATTTTGTCGGCATGTTGAATGATCCGATTGAAAACGCAGGCGTGGCCCTCGCTGCTCCCGTCTTACTGGCCTTCAACGCCATCAATAATCTGTTCGGCGTGGGTTCTTCCAGCATGATGAGCCGAGCTTTAGGCCGCAAAGACTATGATACGGTATATCGAAGTTCGGCTTTCGGCTTCTACTGCTCGGTCATCTCCGGTCTATTGTTTTCTCTGTTATGTACGATATTAAAAGATCCTCTTCTGTCCCTTCTGGGGGCCGATTCCCAAACCTATGCGGCTACTGACGGTTATATGTTTTGGACTGTTACTTTAGGAGCTGCTCCTTCAATTCTTAATGTCGTCATGGCTTACATGGTTCGTGCGGAGGGCGCCTCCTTGCATGCCAGCCTGGGAACCATGAGCGGCTGCCTTTTGAATATCATCCTGGATCCCATATTCATACTGCCTTGGGGATTGAATATGGGGGCTGCCGGCGCTGGTCTGGCCACTTTTATCTCCAACTGTGTTGCATGCCTGTATTTCTTTGCTCTGCTCTTCATCAAACGGAAGAATACCTATGTTTGTATCCGTCCTCGCATGTTTCGTGTCCGAAAGACAGTGGTGCTGGGTATCTTTGGCGTAGGAATCCCCGCCGCGATCCAAAACCTCTTAAATGTAACAGGCATGACCGTTCTCAACAATTTCACCTCCGCCTTTGGCGCTGATGCTGTCGCCGCCATGGGAATCACGCAGAAAATCAATATGGTTCCTATGAATATTTCTCAAGGTCTCTCCCAGGGTATCATGCCGCTGATCAGTTATAACTATTCCAGCGGAAACATTCCCCGTATGAAAAAAACACTGACCTTTACCATGAAAATCGCGCTGACCTTCATCGTCTGCATGTCTGCTATTTACTTCTTCGCAGCCAATACGGTAGTCAATCTTTTCATGGAGAATGAGAGCATCGTCGCCTACGGCTCTCGATTCCTGCGCGGCTTCTGTCTTGGACTTCCTTTTCTGTGCTTGGACTTCATTGCCGTGGGCGTATTCCAGGCGGTGGGTATGGGAATGAAATCTCTAATCTTCGCGATCCTGCGTAAAATTGTTCTGGAGATTCCCGCTCTGTTCGTTCTGAACCGGCTTTTCCCATTATATGGCTTAGCTTATGCGCAATTCTTTGCTGAGCTGATTCTCGCCATTATCGCTATCATCGTGCTGTTGCGCATGTTCCACAACTTGGATCAACAATATCAAAAACAACATACATAAACACAAATGGGAACGGCTTCTCCTGGAAAAAGCCGTCCCCCATCTTATTACAGCAACCTAGAACAATACGGCTGCATCCATGCCTTTTAGCCATGGACACAGCCGTATTTTTATTGAATGCCATATAATACTTCCCCTAACCGTGTGTGGATGTCATCCAGATATGGAACCAATACCATCATCCCATTGATGACCGCGTCATAGTATTCTCCATCATCCGGCACATGATTCTGCTGAATCTCCTGGACACCCAGCATCTCGCTGCCATAGGACAGAATCGTTCCCGCATCCATATCCGTATACACCAGATCAAGAACCTGATTCGCCGCTCCTAAAATCTCTGTCCATCCAAGATCCTTAAAACGAAGGAATAGTGAATTAAGCACTGTTCTCTGCCGATTTGTACGTCCAAAATCGCTGTCAATATAGCGAATCCGCGCATATCGCATAGCCAGCTCCCCATCCATGTGGTATTCACCCGCTCCGGACAGTCCCAGATAATCCGCTTCTGCCTGTGTCAGCGTAATATCCACTCCGCCCAACGCATTGATCACCTGCGGAAATGTGTCAAAGTCTACCATTACATGACCATCCACATGGATCCCAAAATTGTGCTCCAGCGTAGCATCCAGCAGCTCTGTACCACCAAACGCATAGGCGGCATTTAGCCGGTTGTCACTATAGCCCGGAATCTGCACATAAAGATCTCGCAAGAACGAAGTCATAGAAACCGTTTTCTCCGTCCGATTCAGCGTACAGAGAATCATCGTATCGGATCGTCCGGAATAATCCCGTCCATCAATCCCAATCAGCAGAATGTTGACAATATTGGGATCCGAATATACCCACTCGCCATCATATGTGCTCTCGCTGTCATCTCCCGATGGATTCGTCACCGGCCAGGTAACATCTCCCGGATCTACCACCATCGCGGAATTATCCTCTCCGATACTGTCCTGCTCAAAGGTCTCTGTGACGGAACTCTGCTGGACTTCCGGAATCCTCTGAATGTTATTGAGACGCAGATAAATATACCCCAACGCCAAAAGCGCTACCACTACAACGATCAATACAATGGCCGTAACAACGATACCAGCGATCAATGCTGCGTTCTTTTTCTTTTTCGGTCCTTTTGCAGCCACCCAATCCGTTCCCCTTTCCTAATACCAGAATAAGATTAGTATAAGCGTGTGCCTCGGATTTGTCAAGGTACCCATTCTTACGATTTTATGAATTTCCGTTCTTCCATATGTCCACGTTTATAGTAATATCTTTGGCTCGCCATGCAGCCCCTTCCGAAACATATATTCCTTTCTTTTATAGATACCTTTCACGCCTTGTAAAACTCACACCCATTATTGAATCGCGTGTATAAAACGCATGATATTCTCCATTGTCAATCGTAGATCCTCCGGCGCGCGCAGCTTCGATTTTTCATAGGGAATCGCCAGCCGGTTAATACTGAATACCGCACTGACTCCCTGCTGATACGCCTCTTCCATATCATCCCCAATATCTCCCACAACAGCGACAAGCGGTACTCCCGCTGCTTTTGTACGCTTTGCAATTCCACTGATTACCTTACCGCGTACGCTTTGGCTGTCGATCCTTCCTTCTCCCGAAAAAACCATAGCCGTTCCAGCAAGTTTTTCATCAAAATGCACTGTATCCAAAACCGTCTCGATTCCCATTTGCAACCTGGCGCCTAAAAACGCCTTCATTCCGTATCCGAGCCCACCTGCCGCGCCGGCGCCCGGACTATTTTCCTGATCGCCCCCCGTGATCTCACGCATGATCTGTGCCAGATGTCTCAGTCCCTGATCCAGAAACTCTACACAGGCCGGATCCGCTCCTTTTTGCGGTCCAAAAATATAGGCGGCTCCTTCGGATCCGAATAACGGATTATCAATATCGCACATCGCCACGATTTCCGTCTCAGCCAGTCGAGGATCCAGGTCACTGAAATCTACACTGTGAATTCGATGCAGTGTTCCCCCTACAGGCACAAAGGCTTGGCCCTGTTCATCACGAAAGACAACTCCCAATGCCGCGGCCATCCCGCAGCCGCCATCCGTCGTCGCACTGCCTCCCAATCCCAAAATCAATTTGGTACAGCCCGCCTGCAAGGCATGCCGCATGAGTTCTCCTACGCCAAATGTGGTAGCACCGGCTGCATCCGGTGTGCTTCCTACCTGCGGAAGGCCTGCTGCGGCTGCCATCTCAATCACCGCTGTCTTCCCATCCTGCAGAAGTCCCCAAAAAGAATCTACGGTTTTCCCCAAGGGACCTGTCACTCGTTCGATCCTTTTTTCACCTCCCAATGCCGTTAAAAAAGCGTCCACACTTCCCTCTCCACCATCCGCTACCGGAATCGAAACAATCTCCGAATCCGGCTCAAAACGCCGAATTGCCTTTTCCATAATCTGACAGATTGTTGTGGAACTCATCGTCCCTTTAAACGAATCCGGCATAAGTATATAACGATTCATGGATTTATTTCCCCTTTCCTATGCGTATTAATATTCAGTATATCATATTTGTTCCATCCTGAAAAGCCATTTTTATCACATACGTTTCGTATTCGGCAGATACTTGTTGGATAAAATCCTCTTTTTTCACACAAAATATGGTAGAGTATAGGTAATAAAACAAGGGAAGGGAGTGGTATTTTTGTATACAGAATTAAGCCGCCGGATCCGTTCTTTGCGAGAACAATATGGTTTTAATCAGAAGTATGCGGCCGAAAAACTTTGTATCAGTCCACAAGCGTATTCCCATTACGAAAACGGTCGCCGTACACCAGACATCGAAATGCTGTATAAGCTCTCAAAGCTCTACCATGTATCCATGGAATTCCTGTTGACTGGTGATACCAGCGTGGATCTTCCTATTCCGGAAAACTCCATTGTTTTTCGCGATACACGGGATATGACGCAAGAGGAATTGGAAGAAGTTCGTATATTCATTGAGTATCTGAAGTTTCGAAAATATCGCCATCAATTCTAAAAAGGAGGGCGCGGCGCAAAGAGTTTTGCGCCGCGCCCCCTTTTAGGCATTTATGGTCTCATCTTCGCTACAAAAGACGCTCTCTTCAACAGCTCTTTCGGCGGATAGTTCCGATAGATTTCCTGCACTGTCTCTTGATACTGCTGCCTCGAGAAATCCGTTCGTTCCTGATCCTCTAAAATCAAGTCACGCATTTTAAAGGATGAGTCTGTATCCAGGTGCATGAGCCGATGCTCCATCAGAACATTCGTATCACAATCTACCAGAAACCCATCCACGGCGTATCCCTGATTGGGCTTGAGATCCGGAAAATGCTTAAACGACTCCGACAGATGTGTACTATATGGCGCATCCATCCAGCTCATAGGCGCAAATCGAGATAAGATAAACAGCGTATCCTTCAGCTTGGCAACCGCCATCTGCGCATTTCCCTGACAAAATGCTTCCCGCTCTTGTTCCGTGGGCTTCCGGAAATAATAGATCAACATCATCGTATAAGGTTCGACGGAGAAGACCACTCCCTCCTCTGTCTGCGGCGGCAGCGGAAACTTCTCTCCTTTCTGAAACGACAGCATATAGATTCCCTCTTCCTTATCCGTTCAACCATTCATTGACAGGACCCCAGGATACGATCTTATTGCGACCCAGTCCCATTTCTAATACCATCACCTTGGCATCCGTCAGTTCCTCGATCCGATTTACGAAGTCCTTTGCAGCCTGCGGCAGTTCCTTGTAAGAGTTACAGCCTTCGATCTGCCCCCAGCCTGGCAGCGTCTCATATACCGGCTCACATTCCGACAGCCACTCCGAATTCGCTGGGAATTCCTGAATGAGATCCTCACCATGTCGATACCCCACACAGATCTTGACTTCCTTCATATCCCGCAACGCATTCATCTTCGTCAGAGCCAGACCCTCCAAACCATTGACACGTACCGCGTACCGCGCAGCTACCGCGTCAAACCATCCAATACGTCGGAAATTTCCATTGGGCTCATACTCATCTCCTCGTTCTCTGAGTTCACTGCCCTCGGGTCCGAAGATCTCCGTCGGGAAGGGACCCCGTCCGGTTCTGGTCGTATAGGCTTTCATTACTCCCAACGTATGTGTAATACTTCCCAGTCCCACACCGCAGCCGCATGCCACGCCGCCGATCGTCGGATGAGACGATGTAACATATGGATATGTTCCATAATCCGGATCCAACATGGTCGCCTGCGCTCCTTCAAAGATAACTCTCTTGCCTTCTTTTAACATATCCGCCAAGAGCTTCCCGGTATCCATGATATACGGCTTCAGCATTTTTCCATATTCCAGATATTTTTCGATGATCTCCTCCGCATCTACCTGTTGAACACCTCCGTAGATCCGGGTGATAATCCGATTCTTGACTGTCACATTATTCCGCACTTTTCTGGTAAAAGTATCCAGATCCAGAAGATCGCACATCCGAATACCGATGCCCTCCACCTTATCCATATAACAGGGACGAATCCCCTTCCGCGCACTTGCCGGATCTCCTTCTTCCCGATCCTCTCTGGCTTCATCCATTAAGCCATCCAGAATCAGATGATAAGGCATCACCAGATGGGCCCTGGAACTGATCCGAATATTATCCACATACAACCCCTTCTCTCGCAGAGAATTCATCTCCTCGAGAAGTTCGGGCAGATGCAGTGCCGTGCCATTTCCTAAAATCCCCAAAACATGGGGATATAATATGCCGCAAGGAATCGAGTGAAACCGATACTTCGTCCCGGCCACCACGACCGAGTGCCCCGCATTGTTCCCTCCAGATGTACGAACTACAGCGTCCGCGCTGTTAGCCAATAGATCGACGATTTTCGCCTTTCCTTCGTCCCCCCACTGCGTTCCAATGATTGCAATACTGGACATATTCTCCCTCCTCCTCATTCACACTCTCGTGTATCTTTTATATTACACCATTTTGTCGAAAAATGCAACCTTTCTATGCCTCATCCAGAATATACAAGTAACTCTCCTGCACAAAATTCATCGTGTTAAAAAGGAATATGGTATCCGTCACCTGATTTTCTTCCGCAAACTGCCATACGTCCTGTAAAAAATAACGCGGGTCAATAAGATACACCCTCTCGAAGTCCTGCGCCGCGAGTGTTCCCAGACTATGCGCATAAGAATCCTTGATCATCAGCAGCACACGTCCATTCTTTTCTCCACCCTGAATCTCTACCAAACCGTTATTTCCATACAAATACGAAGCATACTTATCCTTTTCCTGCAATTTAACTGGATCATACAATCCGTTGTGCCCCTCTTCTGAGCCCTCCAGATACACCGTGTATTTCCGCTGAGGATCCTTATCAAAGTAGAGCATTGTATCCCCCTCCGCACTCATCGTCGGCGCTTTGGAATAGATAGTTCCCAGGAATTCTTCACTCAGTATCACCTGCTCATAGTCATCCAGATTCACAGTCCCATAGCCTTTCTGACTCATCCATTGCTGATAGGCATAAAAAGCCCCTGTCATTGTCCAATGATGATCCGTGCGATAGAAAATATATTCCTCTTTATGCGAATCCAGTACCGATCGCACATCAATCCAAGCTCCGTCTCCCACCTGTTCCTCGGCCTGTCTCAGCAATTCTTTTTGGTCATACAAGACTCCTTCCGCAAATCTCGGAAGCTTATCGGAAAGCACTTCTGAAGCCGTAGGCACTAACATAACAGAAGTATGATCCACTCCCACCATTTCTGTGGACTTCTCTACAAACTGATGCAGCCGATTCAGGTTTTTGGCGGCAAGTTCCGGATCGACATCCTGTGGCTTATACATCTGGATCATATAATGATCCTTGCCAAAAAGCACACCATTGACATCTTTCTTGCCGATGCCCCGCTCACTCAACACATTCAGCTCTACCCAGGTATCCCTTCCGATAAACTGGTCCGTGATATAACTCTCAAACTCGCTCTGCCACTTTCCGTTCAACAGCTTCTCTACCGTAAAACTGGGCATTTGATCCAAATATTTATTTTCATTATAAGAAAACTCTCGATCTGGAGTCAAAAGATTCCAGATCGTCAGTCCGAATAAAAGCACCAGAAAAAAGATTATGGTGATCATTGCTTCTTTCTTTTTCATCACGTTCTCCCTTCCTCTTCTTAGAACCGAAAATACAAAAACGGATTATACGATGAATTGACCAAATACGCTACGGACAATAAAAAGACAGCTGCTAAAAAGACATTCTGCACTACCGCACTGGTAATTTCCCGCTTCTTCAGACGCAGCATAAAAGACAACGCCATCCGTTTCGGCCAATCTGTAGATGCCAGAGCCAAAATCACCAAGAGAATCAGATTGGATGTCAGCACGTATAGAGACGCTTCATTCGCAAATCCCGCGCCGTTTAGACCAAACATGGCCGCCAGATACGCGCCTACCTGATTCAGATCTGTCAACGCGAACAGCACCCATCCGATGATTACAAGAAATAATGCATAGAAATGCTGCAGAAAACCGGGCCACCGCTTCATCCACTTCAGTAGGAATAATTTCTCAGCAATCAGAATAACGCCGAAATAACATCCCCATAGCAGAAAATTCCAGGACGCGCCATGCCAAATACCGGTCAACGCCCAGACTATTGCGAGATTAAAGACCTGTCTTCCTTTTCCTTTTCGATTTCCACCTAATGGAATATAGACATATTCACGAAACCAGGTTCCCAGGGAGATATGCCAACGCCTCCAGAACTCTGTTATACTCTTGGACAGATATGGATAATCGAAATTCTCCAAAAAGTGAAATCCAAACATTCTGCCAAGCCCAATAGCCATATCAGAATATCCCGCAAAATCAAAGTAAATTTGAAAAGTAAATGCCAAAATCCCGATCCACGCTGTCAAAACCGGCAACGTATCAATCCCCATGGCACAGATCTGTTCCCATATCATACCGATACTATTTGCTAAGAGCACCTTTTTCCCAAGTCCTACCATAAATCGACCGATTCCCTGCGAAAAATCATCCAGATTTTCTCTGCGATTGACCAGTTCATCCGCCACCGTCTGAAAGCGCACAATGGGACCCGCAATGAGCTGTGGAAAAAGAGCGACATATGCGCCAAAAGCGATGAAATTAGGCTGCATCTTTGCCTCGTCTCGATAGACATCTATACTATACGACATTGCTTGGAAAGTATAGAAAGAAATGCCGATGGGCAGTTCCAACCGTGGCAGCGGAATGGCCAGCCCGAATATTTGATTTATATTTTCCACAAAAAAATCCGAATATTTGAAAATACCCAGAAGCAGCAGATTCAAAATGATCGAAATCGTCAGTACTCCCTTCGCTTTTCCCCACTGATCCCGCTTCTTATATTTGTCCACCCAAAATCCGGCAACAAAATTCAGCAGTATTGAGAAGATCATTAAAACAACGTATACCGGTTCTCCCCAAGCATAAAAGATCATACTGAAGAAAAACAATATCCCATTACGAAATTTTCTGGGAGCTATAAAATATACCGCCAGCACAAGTGGCAAAAAATAAAATAAGACTAATAAACTGGAGAATACCATCTCGAATATACCATGTTTTCCCTTTCTCAAAGTTTCCAGGCAATAACCTCTTTACAAAACATGCGTTCTCGTATATAATCAATAGCAATCCCTTTTCACCCTTAACCGGCTTTTGAAAGGAGATGATATGATGAAAGCCGAACGCATCAATCAAAATCAGATCCGTTTTACACTAAACGCAGAGGATCTATCTCAACGGAATATCCAAATTTCTGAACTGTCCTACGGCTCTGATAAGGCCAAGGCTTTATTTCACGATATGATGATCGCCGCTAAGCAGGAATTCGGGTTCGATTTTTCTTCTCAACCCGTCGTCATTGAAGCTGTGCCTCTTGCGAAAGACAGTATCATGATCACGGTAACAAAAATCCGCAAGGCAGGCCAGAATAGCCCCTTATCAGATTCAATTCCCACAGAATCCGACGATGCGCCCCATACAAATCCTTCTCGAGATCTGCATCCCCCGCTTTCAGAGGCGGCAGAGCTGCAAGCGCTCCTCGCGAAAAGAACATCGCTTTTTACCTTTTCTGAGTTTTCAACCCTGTGTCGGGCTGCTTCCATGATTCCAGAAGATCTTTCCCTGAAAAACAGCCTGTATTGGGATGCGCAATCACACCTGTACTATGTCCATACTCAGTATAAACTCGATACCGACAAAGTGCATTACACGATCTGCCTATTATACGAGTTTGCTTCCAGCGTAGATGACAATCCGATCACCGTCGCTTATCTTAAGGAACACGCGCAGTGTCTCCTCGAGGCTCGTGCGCTTCAAAAGCTAAAACAAATCATTTAAAAAACCGCCGCAAACTAGCACTATGTTAGATTGCAGCGGTTTTCTTTCTATGCGCTGAAAGCTGCTCTTATTCGTTCTTCAGCTGCAAGTATTCATTCAACTTGCTTTCCACATCGTTCGGATCCAGACCATGCACAAAACAGGCCTCCTCCAAAGATTCTCCTCTAGACGCAGGACATCCCACGCAGTGCATTCCGCTCTGCATCAGGATTGTCACCAGATTTTGATCTATATTGATGATATCATCGATAATCATGTCTTTTGTCACCTTTGTTGCCATGATGATAAACCTCCTCGTCTTGTATGTCGCGTATCTGCGCAGAATATATTATAATACATTTTTCTCTAAATTACAACTCCATTCCCGATAAAAAACAAAAACCGGAAGGTTTTCGCCTTCCGATTCTTGCCGCACAAATAATACGCTCTCCGCATAAACGCGGGCGTTATACGCCGCGTAGACTTACTGCTGTTCCGGAGCACCTACCGGACATACACTCGCGCAAGCGCCGCACTCGATACATTTCTCCGGATCGATTACGTAATGCTCATCGCCCTGGCTGATTGCCTCTACGGGGCATTCTGCCTCGCAAGCGCCGCAGCTGATGCAAGCGTCACTAATTGCAAATGCCATATTCACGCACCTCCTCGCTAGACTCACCGATCTTGGTCGGTGTACTCATTGTATCCCATTTTTATCAATTTTGCAAGTAAAAAATATGCAAACTTATAATTCGGTTTGGTATGCCCGCCATCTCTCACCGGTATTGCTCATCAGATACAGGATCCAATCTCCCGCTGGCAAGGCAAAAGATCCATCGGATGCGGGCTGCGGATACAGAAAACAATCATTGGCATCCATCCGCGGACTCGGATACTCTCGCCTGGCACGAATCATCATCGTCATCCTTCCCGGTACACGTCTCTTCTCCCTCAGCATTTCCGGCAGTACGGGAAAGGGACGATCCTGCAGAATCCACTGATACCGTCCCAGAGGCGTCTTTTCCACACGCACGTCCTGAAATGCCGGTACAGAAAGCCCCTCCCGCGTTTCCGGCTCCGCGTCCACCAAGTAACAAAGCCGTCCGCTCCAAGCCTCTAAAAACTGCTCTTTTCGATACCGCAGATGCGCTTCTTCGTCCCGTTCAGCGGCCGAATCACACACATATACATATTCCTGACCATCTTCAGCGCCAAATCCACGCACTGTCAGGATGTGTCCCGGCGTCGTACAGGGCGCCCCCGCTAAATAGGGCAAGCCCCTCTCCGCTGCCTTCTCCCGCGAGTTCGCGTAATGCACGCTGACCCCAACGCTGCGACCCGCCGCGATCTCCTTGCGAAGCAGATCATAATCTCCAAAGCGAGCATAGGCTCGATATCCATACATCCCGACCGCGGCAGCGGCATAGGTCCAGTTTCCGAAGCCTTCGACCAGATCCACACAGGATAGTCCCATCTGCTCCGGCAAAACCTGCGTTCCTCGTCCCGCCAGCAGAACGGTCATCGTCGTCGGATTGCAGATGATCCCTCCAATCTCTGGATCTCGAACCATCTGCGAACAGGCAGGTACCTCCAGAATCTTTTCCGCCGGCAGATCCTCCGGAATGGATTCTCCCGTCGGAATCTCCGGCAGACTGCGGTTTCGCAGCGACGCGGTAAGGCGGCGCAGACGCGGCGACGTGGCTCCCTCACGGACCAGACGCGCTCGCAGCTGCAGTTTCGTCCCCGCATCACGCAGAGGTTCCAAGATATCACAATTCATTCGGATCAGCGGATCGTCCGCTGGATACTCTCCGCTCTGATTCCTTCGCTCTATATAAGGGCTCCATCTTCCCCAGCTGCCCCAAGGACTCCAAATCTTCTTTTCCTGCAGATATACCCGGGCCGATACTTCTACCCAACTTCCCTTCGGCGTATCCGCATTCCAGCACACCACCAGATTCTCAAAAGGGACAGTATCTACTTCCTGCGTCGTATAGATGCCTTCCGAAACTCCTTCCTCCAGCATGATCCAGCCCTGCTCGGTCACGCGCAGCCCCTGCATCGTTCCCTGTTTCCATCTCTCCCGTTGATCCCATTCCAGAAAATTTGTTGTATGCCGCATTTATTCCTCCTGTCCCCGCGTGTACTCCATGCGCTCCAGATTCGCAAACTTCGTATACTGTCCCAACCAGGCCAGCTTGATAGTTCCTGTCGCACCATTTCTCTGTTTTGCCACAATCACTTCCGCGATATTATGATCCTTCGATTCCTTGTTATAATACTCATCCCGGTACAGAAACATCACCACGTCCGCGTCCTGCTCGATCGCGCCGGATTCACGCAGATCCGACAGCATGGGACGTCGGTCCGAACGGCTTTCCAAGGCTCTCGAAAGCTGCGACAGCGCCAAAACCGGCGCCTGCATCTCCCGGGCCAGCGCTTTCAGCCCTCGGGAAATATCGGAGATCTCCTGCTGTCTGTTCTCTCCGCTATTGCTTTTAGATCCGCTCATCAGCTGCAGATAGTCGATCATAATCAGGTCGAGCCCCTTCTCCAGCTTTAGTTTACGGCACTTCGACCGTAATTCCGCCAACGTAATGCCCGACGTATCATCAATGTAGATCGGCGCCTCCGACAAGGGCGCCAGCGCCTCCAACAGCTTTTCCCAGTCTTCGTTCTCCAGGGTGCCCCGTCGAATCCTCTCGGAATCCACCAAGGATTCCGCGCATAAGAGACGGTTTGCTAACTGTTTCTTCGACATTTCCAGACTGAAGATGGCGCATACCTTATGCTCTCGTACCGCCGCGTGCTGCACAATATTAAGGGCAAACGCCGTCTTTCCCATGGAAGGACGCGCGCCCAGGAGCACCAGATCCGAGGGCTGCAATCCTGTGGTCTGTCGATCCAGATCCGTAAACCCGGTGGGCACCCCTGTGATCGTCCCCGGATTGCTGGCTATGCGCTCAATATCCTCATAGGTTTCCAGCAGCACATCATGAATATGCGTGAATCCCTCCCCGCGCTGATGGGACAAGATTTGAAACACGTCTTTCTCCACGTTCTCCGAGAGTTCGCTGATCGGCATCTCCCCGGCATAGCCGCTTTGCATCATGGTTTCGCCGATGCTGATGAATCGACGATACTGCGCCTTATCCTTGACAATCTGCGCGTAATGCTTGGCATTCACCGAACTGGGTACCGCAGCCGCGATCTGCCCTAAATACACTAGACCGCCGATGGTCTCCAGGGTCCCCCCCTGTTCCAGTCTGTCCTTCAGCGTGATCAAGTCAATGGCCCTGTTTTCTCTGTATAGGTCCTGCATGCCGCGATATATGACACGATGTCTCTCGTTATAAAAATCCTCTGACTCGAGGATTTCCATCACCGTGTTCACCGCGTCTCGATCCATCAGCATGGAACCCAAAACCGCCTGCTCCGCCTCCTCGCTATGGGGGCGCACTCGAGGTGTCATCCTCTCCTCTGCCATGTCCATCCTCTTTTCTTAAGATAGCAGGATGCCCATTTTACTGGGCATCTACCTGTACACTCACCTTCGCTGTCGCCGCGGGATGCAGCCGGATTTCTACCTGGTACGCGCCTGCGTTCTTGATGCCGTCTTTCAGCTGCACCTTCTTCTTATCCACCTTGATACCCGCCTGCTTTTCCAGGGCATCCGCCACGTCCTTCGCCGTCACAGAGCCAAAAAGCCGTCCGCCCTCTCCGCCCTTGACCTGCAGCCTGATCTTGACCTTAGAAAGCTCTTCGGCCTGCGCAATCGCCGCCTGCTTCTCCTGCTCGCGCCGGTTAGCCTCGCTTCCCTTTTTCAGTTTCCACTCATTTATCACTTCCTTGGTGGCCTCTTTGCCGAGTTTCTGCGGCATGATAAAATTCTTCGCGTACCCATCACTCACATCTACGATGTCGCCAGCCTTTCCCAGTTTCTTTACATCCTGCAGCAATAAAATCTTCATACAATTCTTCCTCCTATTTATTATTCTCCAAAAAATCCTGAATCGCCTGATTCAACCTCTCCAGGGCCTCTTCCATGGTTGTCTCTCCAAGCTGTGCTCCTGCGATCGTCAGATGTCCGCCGCCGCCAATGGATTCCATGATCACCTGCACGTTGATATCTCCCAGAGACCGTGCGCTGACATTGATCACATCTGGCATCTCCGTCAGAACAAAAGAGGCTTCTACACCGCGAATATCCAGAAGTTCATCTGCTGCTGCCGCCGCGAGGGCAAGCGCATTCGACGTTTCCCGTCCATCCCAATGGGACAGCGCCATTTGCTGATGGATGATCTCCGCCTTACTCACAATCTGCGCCTTCGCACGGTATTCTTTGATATCATTCTTGAACAGCTGACGTACCCGAAGAGAATCCGCGCCATTTCTTCGTAAAAAAGCTGCGGCCTCAAAAGTTCTGATTCCCGTTTTGACGGTAAAATTCTTCGTATCCAATGCGATTCCTGCAAAGAGCGCGTCCGTTTCCAACGGTTTCAGATGCGTTCTTTCTGTCATATACTGAATCAATTCTGTCACCATCTCACTCGCTGAAGACGCATAGGGCTCCACATACGATACCACGGCGCTGGAAATATGATCCACACTGGTCCTATGATGATCGATGACGACAATATTTTTATTCAGATCTAATAATGGCGGGTGCGCTACAATCGACGGCCGATTCACATCGACTACGATGAGCAGCGTCTTGTCCCCAGAAAGCGCTTCCGCCTGCGCTCCTGTAATCATCTGCGCAGCATATTCTCTTTCTTCCATCACTCTCTCATAGAGAATATCGATGGCCGGGTGCGGTTCATTGAGCACGATATTCACCTTTTTCTCAAAAGAAGCGATGGTATGCGCCATCCCCAGCGCTGCACCAAAGCAATCCAGGTCGGGATTGGCGTGCCCCATCACCAGTACCTGATCGGCATCCGCAATCACCTCTCGCAGTGCATGGGCAATCAGACGCGCTCGCACTCGATTTGTCTTCTCCACGCCGCCCGATTTTCCACCATAGAAGGTTGTCTTCTCCCCGTTTTTCAATACAGCCTGGTCGCCGCCGCGGCCTAATGCCAGATCCACCGCCGCCCTAGCGTACGTATGGGAATCTTCCAGGTGCTCTGCTACACCGATTCCGATACTCAACGTCACCGGCAGCCGGTTTCCGATGTTAATTTTCCTCACATCTTCCAGTACCTTGAATTTCGTTTCCCGCAATCGATCAAGCGCCTCATGCGGAAAGACCAGAAACAGCCGATCCTTTTCCATTCTTGTCAAAATTCCATTCACATGCGCTGTCAAGTCATTCAGCCGCTTGTACACCATAGCTTCCAGCAAGGGTCTTCTGGTCTCCTCCATACTTCCCAGCGCTTGATCATAGTTATCGATATAGATCAGAGCTACAATGGGCCGAATATTCTCATTCTCCAGCGCCAATGTTTTTTCTTTGGTAATATCCAGCAGACTCGCTGCATACAGCAGCTCGGACAGCTCTCCGCTTTCCGCCTCCATAATTGACTCCTGTGTGATGATCATTCGATACGTTCTGCCTGCTAACGAGATCTCTGTCGTCAGGCTACCGCCTTCCTCCGGATATTTCAGAGGACCCAGCAGTGTTTCTGCCCGAACCTCCTCCTGAGAATCGGATAATTGGGCTCGAAACAGCTCCAGAAACGTGTCATTCCACCAGAAGATTCTCCCATCTGTCTTAAGAAGCGCAAAGGGAAAATCCCAATGCCGCATATATTGCATCTCTCGGTTAGCAATAGCCACCGAATCATTCAACACCTTATCATGCAGCGTTTTTCGAAAAGCCATAATCCCGATGACAGCCACTACCGCAATCATCACAATGGCTCCTAGCATAATCAACCCAAAAACATTCTGCTCTGCTATAAAATAAATAATCGCCAACGCTACGGCCAGAGCTAACACGCCATACAGCATCACCGTATACATAGACAGACTTTTTTTGAGCGTCTGATTCATCCCGTCTCTCTCCTTCTGCCGCAGTTCTCTACGGGAGCGGCCATCAATATCTAGCTGGAATCATTATAGCATAGGCTTTTGGAAATGGCAAGAACCTTCCTTTTCAGAACAGAGCCAAAAGAGTTCCCCCTTCTATTCGTTCCTTTTTTGCATATTTTAAGATTTTCCCATACAAAAATCGAAAACTACAAATCGCCGTCTGCCTTTTCTTCTGCCATAATAAAACATGAAAAAACATCCAGTGATACAAGCTTCTTTCTCCTTTTTCTTGCCAAGAACCTGTTCGAGGCCTAGCTTTTTTGCGTATACTGTATACGCTGCCGGGCAAGAATCCGCTCAGGGCAAACCGCTCTTGCCGTATGTGGAGACTACTTCTTGCGCCTGCCGGATTTCGACCCAGAGAAGGAGGCCAAGCGAATCCAGCAGGAATTCGCATTCTATAGGGCGCAGTGCTGCATTCTCGTTGACTATCTAGGAGGATTGCAAGGAAGCATCCTCCTGCTCTATAATGAATCTAAGTAAGCGTAACCGGGTAAGAGATCCACTCTCTGCCCGGTTCTTTTTATTTGAATAACGGACAAAACGCAGGTTTTACCTTCCGCCAAAAAACAAACCCGCCTAGATAATGGCTTATCTAAGCGGGTTTCATGCGTCGGAATGACAGGACTTGAACCTGCGGCCTCTTGGTCCCGAACCAAGCGCTCATACCAAACTGAGCTACATTCCGAAATGTCTGGGTGACAGGAGTTGAACCTGCGGCCTCTTGAACCCCATTCAAGCGCTCTACCAAACTGAGCTACACCCAGATTCTCTCGCAAGCAACATTTATTATACCATGCTCTTTATGCGGAGTCAATACTTTTATGAAAAAAAACGTATATTCTTCATAAAACCACAAAGAGCCTGCCCGTATGATACGAACAGGCTCTTTATATTAAAGCATCTCCTTCTCATGGCCGCATGAAACGCCCTGAAAAGACCGCATTGATAATAAAACCAATTCCTTGAAACACCAGCAAAATCCCGCACAGCGCTGTGACCGCGATGATGCCTACTACAGGGTTCATAAATGATATAAAGCCGATAACTGTCATCAGAAGGCCGATCACGGTAATCCAGCCCCACCCGCGTACTCCGAAGTTCCGCAATTCAAAGGAATGTACAAACCGACTTAATCCCGAAAAGATCAGCCACATTCCCAAAATGAGAGGCAGCGTTAGCGCTGTGAAGACCTGATTCCATAAAATAAATAATGAGAGAATAATACTCAAAATGCCATCTACCAAGAACCAGCCCGCACCAAATAAGAGATGATTTCCTTTTGCAAAAATCACAATATCCACAATACCCGAGAAAAGGACAATCACTCCTAAAAAGATCGATATCGTACTGAGCGCAATACCTGGATTCCACAGGCAAATACAGCCTGCCGCGATCAAAAGTATACCGATGATCGCCCATAATACTCTTGAGACCGTGTGTCTCATAACAACACCTCCTCATCAAATCGAAAGGAGGGCGCTGCTGGCGGCCCTTGCCTTTTATTCAATCGAAATGTATTTCTTAGCTTCTACTGCAGATACGTCCTTCTTCGGAATAGACAGTTTCAAAATACCGTCCTCAAACTTCGCAGCAATATCCTGTTCTGTCACATTTTCACCCACGTAAAAACTTCTGCTGCAGGATCCGCTGTAACGCTCCTGACGAATATATTTTCCTTTCTTGTCATCTTCCTTCTTCTCCACGCCCTTTGCTGCCGAGATCGTCAAATATCCCTCTTCCAACGCTACCTGAATCTCCTCTTTCTTAAATCCAGGCAGATCCACATCCAACTCATAACTATTCTCTGTCTCCCGCACATCTGTACGCATCAGATTCTTTGCATGTTTACCATACAGAGGATTCTTCTTTCCAAAAAACTCATTCTCAAATGGAACGCCAAACCAATCATCCAATAAATTCTCTCTAAAAATACTCGATAACATAAGTCATTCCTCCATTCATAGTTTTCTGTTTCCTCTTTGATATCGGAGATGTTCTCCGGACTCCGGAACCTTTCTGTTCCTTTCATCGACTACCATTATACGCCAATTGTTAGCACTGTCAATAGGCGAGTGCTAATATTCATAATTGTTTAATAATTTTAAAATTTCCTTTAAAATTGCAGTTTCCTTCATAGAAAAAGGCTTATGGAAAAACAGGAATCTGCTTTTCATAAGCCCTTTTCTATGCGTCTTTCTAAATATTCTATTCGAAATCCTCTCCTATTGTAGAATCCAGATACCCTGTCACACAAGCATCCATACCCGTCAAAAGAGAATCTCCATAGGTCCTGCTGGACAACGTCACCGTACCGTCCTCTGTAAAATGCAGCTGCAGCTGCAAAGACCCCAGGTTCTGGTCTATCACGTAGACTCGAATGAATAGAGTCTCCTCATCCGTCCAAGCCCCAGAGGCCAAGCATTCCATCGAGGATTCCGGGAAAATCTGATGCTCATTATGCCCAAATCCAAACCGAATCTCATGACTTCCCGTCTCCGTCACATACTCCAATGTCCCATAATTGGGGCCGAAACCAACGGAAAGCTCCATATATACAGAAGGATTATCGTCCATTCGAAAACGTCGTCCTCCTACCTGCCTGGCAATCGGACTGTCTGTATCCCCCTCTACATGCCTTACATGCAGCGCGGCCAGCTTCTCATACAGGCGCGCCGCATCTTCCGCATCTTCCGAAATCGAATCCTCCTGCAGTTCCTTATAGATCGTATCCCAAAAGGCTCGAAAAATTAAATCGACCCCTCCTGGATTTTCCATCACATCCGCTGTTGTGACCAACACCAGATTCTCTTGGGGCAGACAGATTGCCAGCTGGCCTCCCATCCCAAACATACAGAAACCATTGTGGTCCGTACGCCAAAACTGATATCCATAGCCAAACGCTCCATGACCTGGCTGCGCAAAATGTGTGTCAATCTGCTTGGAAGTTGCCAATCGCATATAGTCCTTGGGAAGCAGCTGAAATCCATACCAGTTGCCTTGCTGCATGCATAAGAGCGCAAACTTCGCCAAATCATGCGCTGTACAGAGAAGTCCCGATCCTCCATGTGATACACTGCCGATCTTCTGGCAATACGCATCATCCGAGAACCCTATCTTGCTCAAAGCTTTCATACGCAGATACTCCAACAGCGGCATGTGCGTACAACGCTCCACCAATGCGGAAAGAACCACTGAAGCTCCTGTATCATAGTTGAACACAGTACCTGAACGATGAGACGGCGTAACATTAAAGAAAGCCTTTAAAAGATCTGGATGCGGCACAATCTGTGTCGCTGTCCGCGTGTGCACCGTACTCATCCGCAATAAATCGCGAATCGTCATCTGCTCTGTATACGGATGGGGCTGCTTGATGACCTTATCCGGGAAATACGTGATCACAGGATCATCCAAACGCACATACCCATCCTGTGCCAGAAGGCCAATCGCCACTCCTACGAAACTTTTCGTCACAGAATACATACGCTGCAGACTGTCTGTTGTATACGGCGCCCAGTATCCTTCGCAGGCGATCGCACCATGCCGCACCAGTACAAAACTGTGCATGCAGAGTCCGCTCTCCTCCAATTTCTCCAAAAATCGCAGAATCGAACCAGAGGAAATCCCCATATGTTCCGGAGGAAATGTAGACAAAGGAAAATGTTCTTGGCTGGTCAACACTGATACCTTCTTTCTTGTGTATTTTACTTGATCATATACGAATGTGTAGACACCGCTGTACTGTGGAGCAAAGCAAACGAAACACCCCATATCCCAACATGGATCCCAGGACATTAAGAATCACATCATCTATATCCATTTCTCCCAAGCCGGTATAAAACTGCGCTATTTCAATGCCCGCAGTCAGGAGTAAAGAAAACAAGAAGATCCGTATATACCCCAGCGACTTATTCAAAATAATCGGCAGCAGAAACCCAAATGGCATCAACAGAAAAATATTCCCAAAAATATTCAGGAACCAATAACGAAATGAAAATTCATGATAGACAAAATAATATTCAAAAAACATTCGGATACTGCGGAAGGGCACCAGATTATACTCGCGAAATGTGCTCTCTCTCGACTCCATCAGAAACAGAAAATACAGCAAAAACGCCAAATAGATACAGAAACAGATTCGGGCCGCAAGCACAGTCCGATGATGGATCTTGGTCATACACAACCTCCTCAGCTGGACCCATACCGATAGAATAAATCTATTGTACCCCATATCCCCCTTACTTGCAATAGGCTATCGACGAAAAATAAAAGATTTTACAGAAATGGCAGAAAAGGGGGTTGACAATCCTCATACTCTGGGCTATGATAATGCATGCATCAAATGGCAAGTATGAAAAACCGCTTGTCAGAGCCCATTATCGATTTGTATGATCATCAAGGAGGAGAAAAAGAATGGTTTTTGAAAAGGTTCAGGAAATTATCGCCGAGAAACTGGGAATGGATGAATCGGAGATTACGATGGATTCTAGTTTGGAAGACGATCTGGAGGTAGATTCTCTGGATATCGTGGACATCGTTACTGCTTTAGAAGATGAGTTTCAAATTGAGATCCCCCAGGAAGACCTGAAGGATATGGAAAAGGTTTCTGATCTGGTTTCCTATATCGAATCGAAGTAATTTGAACCATTAAAATGCATTTACGTACGGGGCCATTGCAAAATAGATGAGAAATCATCTAAGAAGCAATGGCTTCTTTTTGAATAAAAAACAGAGTCTGGAACAAAGTGGATGATTTTGCGATATTTTCATTACTGTATGAGCGATGTAACATTTCTCCAGCTAGACCAATGAGAAACTATGGACTGTGAAATCGCAATGCTCTTATGGAATGTCTTGGAAACGAAAAAGGAGTCCGTGTATTTACGGAACTCCTCGAGAGATCGTACTCTTTCATCCTGTGCAAATGGTGAGACATCGTAGGCATTTTGCAACAGCCCGTTTTTTATAATCTCTCTTTCAAAGCTTTTGACAATTGATCTGGACAAGATGTCGGTTTCATGCCGCAGCGAATCCCTTCCAGACGAGAAATCGCCTCCTGCACCTCCATTCCCTCAATCAAATGGCCGATTCCCTGCAAATTTCCATTACATCCCCCTGTAAAATGAACGTTATGTACTTTACCATCCACAATATCAAAATCAATCTGTCTAGAACAGACACCGGATGTCTTATAGGTATACATCTATACTCCTCCTTTTTGATCGTCTCTCCTTATTTTATCAAAGAATGCCGTATGAATCAAGAGTCCCTGTGAATCTATACTATCTTTTGCATATGGTCCCATCCGAAAAGCAGTAAACCCGTTAGCAGACCGGCTGCGTGCTAAAGGATACCCTCGAGACTTGACTGCCGCAGATACTTTTCGCTACAGCAAATTAGTTTTGACTGCGACCACCTAAAACGCGGATGTTTTCCCTTCTATACGCGATTTTCTCTGCCACCTCACAAAGTCTGCGGTTATACCTATGAAGGCGATACCTTGCCGAAAGACTTTGTATGCTCCCCTGCAAGCATAGGAAAGGGGGTACCCTTGCCGTAAAAATCACTCTTTTCCATCTAAATAAAGTGATTCTACTTGCTGGAAATATTCCAAACCCGTGTGTAAATTCTAATCTTCCAACACCTTTTATTATTTCAGTTCTTTAACATACAATCGGTCTGTTCCATTCCCGTAATTGGTAATATCTCTTAAATATTGGTATCCAAATTTTTCATATAAGCCAATATGTTCCGATGGAATATATGTTCTTGTAAATCCACATTCTTTCGCATATTCATTTGCAAAATCAATTAGCCTTTTACTAATCCTATAACCGCGATAATCTTCCGCCACAAAAACACTTGATACCCATGGATATATTTCAGGTAGCGGATAATAAACTGTCTTCATGATAGAAGCCATTCCCACAATTTGACCGTTTACTATTGCCACAAACGGAGTTTCCCAATCAGTAAATGCCCATGCTTGTAGTATTTCAAGCATATGGGCTTTTACTTCTTTCCATGAAAAATTTTCCACAAAACAAATTAGTCCATCCGCCAAGTCCGTGTTTTTGTTTACTTTTTTAATCTCCAATGCGTCCATACTGAAATCATTTTTAGCAAACCCAAAATGCCCCTCTGCTTTTTCCACTGTCTCATCCACTAAATTCAATGGTTCTTTAATCCAAAAGACGATCCTTGACGCCTCGCTTCCGTTAATTGATCAGCTTCCTCCACTGTTAATGGCAATCACACAATACAATTTGATTTTGTGGAAGACGAATTAAATCTGAAAATACAAAATCTAATTGTTCTCTTGTGCTATCAATCAGCCATTTTTATATTGCCATAGGAAATGCAAACACCATTCGGGCATCAGAACGTCAAAAATTACCGCTATTTTTATGTCCATACTCGCAGCATAAGTTCCAGGAGGCCATCTCGCAAGAACCCCAGTGGACGGCTCAATACTCCGGTATAGAGCAGTACAATCATCAGCAAGCCCCCATAACGTTCATACTTCATCAACTGAAAATAGGTGCGCTGCGGCAAGAAGATGCCCAAAATCTTGGAACCATCCAAAGGTGGAATGGGAATAAGATTGAACACGCCAAGTCCAATATTCATGATCGCTGTATATTGTGCCAGCAGCATCAGGTATCCTAAGATTCCTTCTGTGCTTCCCTCCGTCACATGAAACAATCCTACGAATATCCCTAGGAACAAAAACGCCAGAATCAGATTCATAGCCGGACCCGCCAATGCCGTCAGAGCCATTCCTTGTTTTGGATTTTTATAGTATTGTGGATTAACCTTGACCGGCTTGGCCCATCCAAAGCGAAACACCAGCATGCAGATCGTTCCCACAAGATCCAGATGATGCAATGGATTCAGAGATAACCGACCGTCCCGTTTGGGTGTAGGATCCCCGAGCCAGTACGATATCAGCCCATGCGCAAATTCATGGGCTGATATGGCGAGAAGTGTTGCTGGAGCCGTATAGATCAGGAGTTTGATCTGTTCCCAGATCAGTGGCCATTGATTCATACTAATCCACCTCGCCCAGGTATTCTTCCAGGGTAATTCCCTGGGTCATGATCTCTGTAGCAGCCTCCACTCCTACATACCGGAAATGCCAAGGCTCGTAAATAATTTGCGTAATATCTTCTTTTCCTTTCGGATACCGGAGAATAAAGCCATACTTATAGCAGTTCTCCTTAAGCCATTTCGCTTCTTCTGTCTCTTCGTACTCTTCGATCAGCATCTGAAAGTCCATGGCGCAAATATCCACAGTCAAGCCTGTATTATGCTCGCTGGCTCCCGGAATGGCCACAATCGTAGAGGCTTCGATATACGCTTCCTCATAAGTATACTCCGGGTGTTCCGCCTGAATCTCCGCAATCTTATTATCAAACAAAGTTTGCTGAAAATCCACGCTGCGATAGCCGGAACAAACCAGAAACTGACGGTCTGAATCTCTCTCTCCATCCTCCAGCATTTGCACTAAGTTGTCATAGATTCGAGCATCCACTTCTTCACTGAAAATCTGCTTGGTTTCCATTTCCAGATTTTCAGCCAGCCGATGCGTTTTATTCACCAAAAGCAGATTCCAATCCGTCGCATCCGGATCCACCGTCACATACTCCATTCCCAGAATCTCATCCACATCTTTCTCTGTGGAAGGCTCCTCTAAACCGGATGATTCCTCTGGCTGCGATGGCTCTTCTGACAGCGAAGATTCCTCTGAAGAGGATTCCTCCGGCGCACTCTCTGCCGGGGCAGAACTCTCATCCCCGCCGACACTTTCTTCTGCCGCCGAACTCGTCTCCTCTGTCAAAGAATCCGGCACGGAAGATTCTTCCAACTGTGCCGTTGATGAGTCTTCTATCGCACTCTCCTGCGAGGAATCTCTTGCTGGCAGATACCCTACCAAATACCAGACCAAAAATGCCAATAGAAAAACGACCACAATCGTGAACCAGATTTGCCGACGGCGAATCTGCTCTTTCCTTTTACGCCGTGATGAAGAATCGGACATGTGTTATTCCCCTTTCTTTTTGCCAAGCGACACCTGAACCCCTGCTCAACCTCGTCTTCTATACGAACTGCTTTATTCCGTCACATCATCCTCGTGGCGATTCACTGCAGCTGCCGCTTTGAGCTTCTCATAATCTCCACGAACAGCTCGATACAAATCTCCACCCTTCTGGACGCCCAATGCTCTGCGGAAGAACTGATAAAACTCGTTCTTTGCCTTTGTAGAAAGAATCGCCTGCGCCACGACCTTATCGTATTTTTTCTGCTCCTCACTCATGTGCCCTTCCACAATGCCATGTACGCGTTCTAAGAATTCCTGCGGAACCTCCATCTGCTTATATTCCCTTTTTTTCTCCGTTTTTGCCTGAGACACCGCCGCTGCATCCTTACGCGGTCGGCCTCGGCGCTTGGCCGTGGACTTTCCTTCGGTCGGCTCCGTCTTCTCTTCCACTGCTGTCTCCTTTTTGAGCATCGCCTTCTTTGCAGGTTCTTCTATCGGTGTTTCTTCCTGTGCGGCTGTCTTTTCTTCCAACGCTTCTTCCTTCCTATTCTGTACAGCCGTCTTGTCCATCTTGGGATTATTTTGTCTCTTTTGGGCTGTCTTCGGCTCTGTCTCCGCCGGTTTTACTGTTTCAGGAGTCATCTCTTCTTTATCCTCATGTTTCGCGCGACGAGGATGACGAATATTCCGCACCTTACTCCGAATCGTACTCTTTTCTTCCTCCACGGCTACTTCTTTAGGCTCTTCCACCACAAGTACAACCTCCGGCTCCTCCGGCAATATCGGCGCCGATTCCAACGCCATAGGGCCCCACTTCCGAAGTCCCTTTTGAATCGAACTGGACAACAACACATTCACATCCAGCTGATCAGCCGCGTGATCCATAAAAAACTCCACCGGCGCCAGATAACCATTATCCTGGCTGACAATGCAGTACAGCCCTTTCCGTTCGCTGCCAATCAGAAAACCGAGCAGAGCGACAATCTGAAAGTCCATGGCATTGCGTCCGCTCCGCTGCAACCGCACGTATTCGATCTGAGCCCGGCTGTTGTTCATCGCCTGGATAATCGGAATACTCAATGAATTCGCGCTCTCGCTGTAAAAAATAAAAACACGATCTTCTGATGACAAAAGCTCAACGCCCACCAATCCCTGGTTCTTTACATTTTCCAGGTCAATTAAAAATGTCTTCATGCATTACCTCCAAATAAGCTCTCTTTTCGTTTTGTAAAATTCATTTTGATGCTTTTATAAATATATGCGCCACACATGGACCTCATGCTTCCCGCATGAGGTCCATTACCTGTCCGCCATGGGTTCTGGACTCTTCCGCAGCAAAGGCCATGTAATGACTTTCCATGGATTGATCAATCGAAGTCAATGCCTGGCCTTTTCCATTGCCTTCGATCAGATCCAGGAGATCCTCCACTAGGCGATGGTCGCCGCCGCCATGCCCGCTGAAATCCTGCGCCAACGTACGGATATCGATTGTCCTGGGCTTTTCTCCAAATCGCATCACCGTAACCGTATTCTGATTCATATCTCCCTGAATTTCTCCCAGCGTCCCCATGATCTTGATCGAACGGCCTCCCTGATTAAAAGCACACATCGTAAAAGAAATGGTAGAACCATCAGCCATCTCCATGTTGACCACCTGATGATCGACCACATCATTATCACAGCAATATACGCACCGGCCATAGGGACCGCTCTGCAAGGCTGCCCGCACACGTTCCTCCGTAGGATGCGAGACCAGCACATTAGCTGGCCAGCCGGTATGTCCATGCCGCACACCCGTCGCCTCATCGGTTATATAGATCTTCTCCGCATCATAGGGACATTCTCTGCGTACCGCCTCCGGACACTCAAGACACCACTCCGCACTGCCGCGTGGTGCGTTTTCCGGGCGGAAATACGTCAAGCTTCCAAAAGAACTGATCCGCTTGCAGGGCTGTCCGGACAGCCAACGCAGAATATCCATATCGTGGCAGCTTTTCTGCAGAATCATCGGGCTGCTCTCCTGACTGTTTCGCCAGTTTCCACGCACAAAACTATGAGCCTGATGCCAATACCCTACGTTCTCGATGGCCTGGATCGCCACCACTTGTCCGATCTCCCCAGAACGAACGGTCTGATACAAGAACTGATAGAATGGCGTATATCGCAGGACGTGGCAGACTACCACTTTCCGCCCCAGGCGCTCTGCGGTTTCCTGAATCTGTCGGCACTCTTCCAAGCTGGGCGATATAGGCTTCTCCAACAGAAGATCATATCCCTTTTCCATCGCTTTCATAGCATGCCCAAAATGTTGACGATCCTGCGTACAGATGAACATGACGTCTGAGAGCTTCTTCCGCTGAAGCATCTCTTCCGCTGACGGAAAACACAGAGCAGGATCCACCTGATATTCCTCCTGTACCTCTCTGACCTTCTCCTCAATAGGATCTGCTACTGCGACGATTTTCATCCGATCGGGAAAAATATGCTGGCACTTCGCGTATGTGTCTTTTCCCCGGCTTCCCAATCCACTGATCGCAACTGTAATCATGTTGACTGTACAACTCCTTTTTGCAGCATAATATTGGCATAAAGCGCCTGTTCCCCAGTGGCCACAATCGCGTAGGCCGTCCTGGATTTCTCATAAAAGGCAAATCTCTCTAAAGTACCGATGGCCGCCTCGCCTCGTATGTCCTCTCGCGCGACTAATTTCTTATATTCTTCCCAGATAGGAGTCTCTACCGGATCATTGGGCATGACTTCCATGAGTTCTACGGGATGTTCCACATACGTATCTAATGGAAACAGCTTCAGAATCGCCGCCAAGAGTTCCGGGATCCCATGCCCGTCACATCGGATCACCTTTGCATTTTTGCCCATTGTCTCCACCGGGAAATTGCCATCCGCTAGGACAATGCGGTCGCTGTGCCCCATTTCGCAAAGAACCTTCAGAAGTTCCGGCGACAGAATCTTTGGAATTCCTTTTAACATGTTTTTCTTCCTTTCAGAACCAGGCGGCGAAGCTCGCCTTCGCCGCCCTCCTAGATGATCATTTACTTGTATAAGGGACCATATGCCTGGCAGGCACGATAATCCTGACCTTCCAGATCCATGCCGAACGCATTCCAGCACGCCGGACGGAAAATCTTTTCTTCCGACACATTATGCATAGCTACCGGGATTCTTAAAATCGAACATAGCGTAATCAGATCTGCGCCGATATGTCCATATGTGATAGCTCCATGATTCGCTCCCCAGTGGTTCATCACCTCATAGGCAGATACGAAGGGGCCCTTGCCCGTCAGACGCGGGGCAAACCAGGTACAAGGCCAAGTATAATCCGTCCGCTTCCACAATGCATCCGAAACCTCTTCCGGCAGCGCGACCGTATAGCCTTCCGCAATCTGCATCACAGGACCCAATCCCTTCACCAGATTCAGCCGCATCATCGTCACTGGCATTTCACTGCGTGTTTCAAAACGAGAAGAATAACCGCCTCCCCGGAAATATCCCTGGTCCGCCGCGTTCCAAGTCGTTGCCTTGAGGCATGCCTCCTGATCTTTCTCTGTCATCTCCCAGAAAGGCTTCATGACAGCGTTTCCATTCTCGTCCTTTACTTCGCCGCAGGCATCCAGACACGCCGCGCCAGAATTGATCAGATGGATGAATCCTCCGGCTTCTTTGGCTTTTCCCTCCAGCGTATACCCCGTCGCTTCCTTCACAGCCTCTGGGCTCCAGAAAGTCCGTACATCGGCAAAGATCTGTGCACGGTTCGTCAGGAGCTTACCAAACAGCATACTGACGCCATTTAGCGTATCGTTTTCTGTCGCCAGAATATAGGGCTCTCTGGCTCCTTCCCAGTCGAATGTCGTATTCAGCAAAGATTCCGCGAAATCGCAATTCGGATAGTAATCTGTCCACTGACGTTGTCCCTGGAACCCGCCCGCAATCGCGTTATGTCCCACCATCTCTTCCTCACGGCCTTCCGGCAGATCCTTCTGTCCATTGAACAGATCCTTGATGATGCACATCATCTTCACTACGAATTCCCAGTCGGCGTCCTTTTCCTCCCGGGTCTTCTGCGCCGCCTCCGGATTCTTATCAAAGCCTTCCTGACAATACTTCTTCGTCCAGGCCAGAGCCTTCTCATACTCCTTCCGGCTATAGATTCCCTGTTCCATCCGACGGATAATCTCTACCTCATCCACAGATTCTACACGCATCCCCAGATATTCCTCAAAGAAATCCGGGTTGATGATGGAGCCCGCGATTCCCATACAGATTGAGCCGATCTGCAGATAAGACTTCCCCCGCATGGTTGCCGCCGCCACCGCCGCGCGTCCAAACCGCAGTAACTTCTCCCGCACGTCCGCGGGAATCTCCGTGGCGTCCGCACTCTGCACATCCCGGCCATAGATTCCAAATGCCGGCAGGCCCTTCTGCGCATGTCCTGCCAGCACCGCTGCCAAGTATACCGCGCCGGGACGTTCCGTTCCGTTAAAGCCCCACACACCCTTGATAGTCATAGGATCCATATCCATGGTCTCCGATCCATAACACCAGCATGGCGTCACGGTCAGTGTGATATCCACACCCTCCCGCTTGAACTGGTCTGCGCAGCGTGCCGCTTCAGCCACTCGTCCAATCGTCGTTTCGGAAATGACGACTCGCACCGGTTCTCCATTCGAATAACGAAGCTCCTCCTGAAACAGCTTCGCCGCGGAGCGAGCCATATTCATCGTCTGCTCCTCCAAAGATTCCCTTACCTTCAACATACCCCTGCGAGCATCAATCACAGGACGGATACCGATGACGGGATACTGTCCAATCAATCTGTTCTGTGCCATTCTGTTACCCCCTTTGTATTGATATAGGTATCTTTATTATACCGTATAAAAAGGACAAACACAAGCACAATCCACAAAAAGGCTGCCGCGCCTCGGATTAACTCCTCATTGGTACGACAGCCTCAAAACAACATATGTTCAAATCACGCGGCCCGCCGAATCTGTTCCGCGGTTCGATTGATCGAATGCTGGATGGGAGACCAGCCCACCTTCGCAAAAATCGCATGAATGGAAATCGGAATATATGTAATCATAAACAACGGGAAGGTAAACAAGGACAGAATCTTCTTCCCCGCCTTACAATGGATGTTGCGCCATTCTGTGATTAAGGTAATCAATCCCACAAGAAACATGAATCCATACATCTGCGCGCATACTCCGAACAAGAACTTCAGCTCATGATCCAACACTTCTGGCACATTTCCTACAAAGACCGCATAACTCACCTGAGCGATAGAACAGGTCAGTCCTAATAGCATCAGAATCAACGCCGGGAAAATCGTCATCAGCATATCATAGCACGCGAAACTGTGACGGCGGAAAATCCCCTTCGCCAAGTCCTTACCGTATTTCCCCAACACCTGATAAAATCCCTTAGCCCAACGCAATCGCTGAATCCAGGATTGTTTCAGCGTAACCGGCTGCTCATCATAGAAAACAGCCTGCCCGCAATAGCCAATCTGTTCCCCTTGTACGGCGCAGCTCGTACTGAACTCCACGTCCTCGGTCAGCGTATGATATTTCCATCCATCCATCTTTTCGATGATATCATGATGCACTAGAAATCCTGTACCGGATACGGCGCAGCTAGTGTTCAGGTTCATTCTTGCCTGATTTAGGTATTTAGCCTCCCGCAGAAACCAAAGTGAATATCCCGCGCTGATCCAATTGGATTCATAATTCTTTGAATTACGATAGGATGTGATGGCCCGATATCCCATGCTGAATGTATCATTCATGGCCCGAATGTATCCCTTATCTACGATATTATCCGCATCGAAAACCACGAACGCATCGTAGTCATCAAATACCTGATCCTTCTTCATCTGTTTGAACAGATAATCCAGCGCATATCCCTTGCCAACCTGCACACGATTAAAACGCTCATAAACATGGGCTCCCTTATCTCTGCACAGCGAGGCGGTATTGTCCGTGCAATTATCCGCTACCACAAAGATATCAAACAACTCCTTGGGATAATCTTGCTGATGCAGACTGTCAATTAGACCGCCAATCACCTTTTCTTCATTTCTCGCCGATATCACAAAGGCATATCGATACAGTGCTTTGCTCTTTGGCACGTATCTTGGTTTTGTCGCCAATACGTCCACGACATAAAAGATTTGGTATGCATAACATAATAAGAACAGCAATCCGATACTATTCTCAATTAGATTAAACCACTCCATGTTCGATCCCTTTCCCCTTGTCGGATTTACTCACCCTTTTTCTTTCTTACAGCAAAAACCCCAAGACAGTCTTCACTGCCAGGCATCATTATAGCATTCTCTTCTTGCGCATACAACCACGATTCTCCAGAAGATTTCTTAAGAATTGTTTAAGCTTTTCCTCATTTTTGCATTTTACACAAACCATACACTCTCCCCGCATCTTTTTCTTGACACTCCATTTTTCCCACACTATACTAAATATATGTTGACTAGGAGGTGATACCCATGAAACCATTGCAGGTCCCCCTGGATCAAATGATCCAAAACCTATTAAATGCCAAAAAATATTCTTCTCTGCGGGATATGTTGATTATCATGAATCCTGCCGATATAGCCAGCCTGTTTCAGGATCTTCCCGCTGACTCTCTCCCTCTTTTATTTCGTTTGCTGCCGAAAGAACTGGCGGCGGATACTTTCGTGGAGATGGATGAAGAGATGCAGGAACTGCTGATTCAGGGTTTCAGTGACCGCGAATTGAAAGAAGTCATCGACGAACTCTATGTGGATGACGCAGTTGACCTAGTCGAAGAAATGCCCGCCTCTGTCGTAAAGCGAATTCTCCGTCAGGCCGCGCCGGAAATGCGTAAGATGATTAACGATATTCTGAAATATCCAGAAGACTCTGCCGGAAGTATGATGACCACCGAATACGTGAGTCTACATCCCTCGATGAACGTATCGCAGGCCCTCGCGCGTATTCGTCAGACCGGTGTAGATAAAGAAACGATTTATAATTGTTATGTCATCACCCAGGATCGCAAACTGTGCGGCATCGTCAGCGCCCGTTCTCTGCTCCTTTCTTCTGAACATGCTCTGATTGAAGACATCATGGAATCTCATGTCATCTCTGTGGATACAATGATGGATCAGGAGGAAGTCGCCCTGATGTTTAATAAATATAATTTTCTTGCACTGCCTGTAGTTGATCAGGAAAATCGTCTTGTCGGTATCGTGACCTTCGATGACGCCATGGATGTCTTGCAGGAAGAGACCACAGAAGATATGGAAAAAATGGCCGCCATTGTTCCTTCTGAGCGGCCCTATCTAAAGACTGGCATCTTCGCAACCTTTCGTCAGCGTATTCCCTGGCTTCTGGTTCTTATGATCTCTGCGACTGCCAGCAGTATGATTATCACCGCTTTTGAAGAGGCTCTCGCGGCTCAGGTCGCTTTAACTGCCTTTATTCCCATGCTGATGAACACCGGCGGCAACTCGGGCAGTCAGGCTTCCGTCACCATCATACGTGGACTATCCCTGAATGAGATCCAATATAAAGATTTCTTTAAGGTACTGTGGAAAGAGATTCGTGTCGGTGTACTCTGTGGTATAACGCTAGCTACTGCTAATTATGTCAAACTATTGCTGTTTGACCGCGTTTCTTCTCTGATCGCTGCCGCGGTTTGTCTGACATTAGTAGTCACTGTCATCCTCTCTAAAATTGTAGGCGCGCTGCTTCCTATGGGAGCCAAAAAAATCGGTCTGGATCCTGCTGTCATGGCTAGTCCCTTTATCTCCACTATTGTGGATGTCCTGTCGCTGCTCGTCTATTTTCAGATTGCTACACTGCTTTTGGGATTATAAATACCATTCAATACGAATATGATATTGTTCTAATTCTTTCTCCATGCGTCTTTTCGCTGCCAAGTATCGTTTCTTAATTTTATTCTGGTGGATCCCGCACAGATCTGCCAATTTTTGTAATGTCAGATCATGAAACCGAAAATATACGTCTAAAATCATCTTTTCCTCTGGCGGAAACTTTTCTAGCAATGACAATATAAGATTGATATGATCTTTTTCCGGCGGGAGTATTCCCGCCTTCTTTTCCTTCTCTGCTTTATACCTGTGGCTCGCGGAATACACCATCTTGCGAATATACTGAATCGCCGGCGCTTCTTCCATATCTGTCAAACTGTAAAATAATTGGGAATCCTCCTGTATCTGGACAAACACCGACTGCACGATATCCTCTGCCTCTTCTATGGAATGAAGTATCCGAACGGCCTCTCTGATATACAAGTTGTATGTTTTCTCGTATAACCTGCGAAGCTTTTCTCTGTGCAAAAATCTCTTGCTGTCGGGAAAAAGCTTCACAGATCTCCCCCACTCCCATCCACGAAAAAAAGCTCCCTACAGGAAACCCTCCCGTAAAGAGCTTTGGAAATTCAATCCAATTTAATAGAACGCGTGATAAATATTCGCAATCGTATCTTCAAAGTCTTCTTCCCGAATCCCGAGAATAATATTTAATTCGCTGGATCCCTGATCGATCATTCGAATATTTACGTCGGCTGAGGCTACTGCGGCGAAAACCTTCGAAGCCGTTCCTTTTACCTCTCGCATACCGCGCCCTACCACCGCTACCAGAGCCAACCCCCGATCCATACAAATGAAATCTGGATTGACCGCTCTGGCTAACGCGCTCAGAAGCAAATTCTCCCGTCCTGCAATCTCCTGTACACTGACAACGATACACATCGTATCGATTCCGGATGGCAAATGCTCGAAATTCACATTGAAGTCCTTCAACACCTGAAGCACTTTCAATACAAAACCAACTTCTTGGTTCATCATATCCTTCTCAATTCGAATGACCACGAATCCTTTTCGTCCCGCAATGCCTGTGATAATATCTCCACTCGGCTCTGCTCCGGCATGAGGTACGATCATCGTTCCTTCTGCCGCCGGATCATTCGTGTTCCGGATATTGATCGGAATGCCCGCCTCTTTCACTGGAAAGATCGATTCTGCATGCAGAACTGTGGCTCCCATGTAAGATAACTCCCGCAGCTCGCGATACGTAATCGTACGAATCGGACGAGGATTTTCCACGATACGGGGATCACATACCAGAAAACCAGAAACATCCGTCCAGTTCTCATACAAATCCGCATCGACCGCCTGTGCCACAATAGCTCCTGTAATATCAGAGCCACCTCGTGAAAATGTCTTAACGCTTCCGTCCGGCATAGAACCATAGAATCCCGGAATGACTGCTCGCTCGATCCGAGCCAGCTGCATCCGCATGTTCTTAATTGTCTTTGCTGAATCATATCTTCCTTCTTCATCAAAAAAGACAACCTTTGCCGCGTCCAGGAAATCATAACCCAAAAACTGCGCCAGAAGAATCCCATTCAGGTATTCTCCCCGACTGGCCATATAATCCAGACTGCAACCGGACTGCAGGTGCTCTTCGATCTCTTCAAATTCATGCTTCAGCGTTGCCGCAAGTGCCAGCTCCGACGCGATAGAACGATAACGGTCCTTGACCTTCTCCCAGATCGACTGCCAATCGCCGCCCTCCTGAGCCGTCTTATGACAAGCAATCAAAAGATCTGTCACCTTATCGTCATTTGAATACCGCTTTCCGGGAGCCGAAGGCACTACATAGCGGCGGCTTTCCTCTTCCAGAACGATCGCCGCAACCTTGCGGAACTGTCCCGCATCCGCCAGCGAACTGCCGCCAAACTTAACAACCTTCTTCATAATTCAAAACTCCAGTATCCCATTATGATGATTGATCCTACAAACCAACCACAGCGGGGTAAATACCGCTGTTCTGATAGAATATCATATTTTAGATTCCAACGCAAGAAAATTTTACATAAAAATTGACGAAATTTCTTCTAAAGCCTCTGCATTTTCTTTATAACGCGGCTGCCAGTTCCTGCATTTTGCGATCTTTTTCTCGTACCGTCTCTGCCATTTCTTTCTTGCTCTCTGTCAACCGTCTGGTCAGCTCTTCATCCCCCAAGGCCAGGATTTGCACCGCCAGCGTTCCCGCATTGGCTGCCGCGTCGATTCCTACTGTTGCTACCGGTACTCCGGGAGGCATCTGTACCGTAGACAACAGAGCGTCCATTCCATCCAGCGCTGCAGATTTAAGAGGCAAACCAATGACCGGCAACACAGTATGCGCCGCCAGCACTCCACCCAGATGCGCTGCCATACCCGCTGCTGCGATGATGACTCCAAATCCGTTTGCTGCTGCGTTCTTCGCAAATTCACAAGCCTCCATGGGCGTTCTGTGCGCGCTCATCACATGCACTTCCGTCTCCACTCCAAATGATTTCAACTTGCTGACTGCCTTTTGTACTACTGGCCAATCACTATCGCTTCCCATGATCACTGCTGCTTTTCTAACCATCCCAAAGTTCCTCCTTTTCTTTCTCTAAGCTTAGTATAACGGCTTCCCGCCAAAAATGCAACAGCTTTCTGCAAATTGCCCCTTGTTATCGGGCATGCTTCATAGTATAATGAAAATTACATTCCTACAGAACAGAAAGGAGGATTCCGCATGGAATCTATTTTACTGCGTGACCTTTACCAGAAGGATCATGCTCTTGCCTCGTCTCTGAATGGTCAAGAAATCACCGTCAGCGGATGGGTTCGTTCTATCCGCGATTCCAAATCGTTAGGGTTCATCATATTACATGATGGAACCTGTTTTCAAACGCTGCAGATCGTCTATGAACATGGCACGCTGCAGTCTTATCAGGATGGATCCGCTTCCTATGAAGGGGAAGAAGCCTTCAAGGCCGTGAGCCATATTACCATCGGTTCCGCCATCTTCATAACCGGGCGTCTGGTGCTGACGCCGGATGCCAAACAGCCTTTCGAGCTGCATGCGAAGAGTATCCTGCTCGAGGGCACTTCTGCCGCAGATTATCCGCTGCAAAAAAAACGCCATACTATGGAATATCTACGTACGGTCGCACATCTGCGTCCCCGTACAAATACGTTCCAGGCTGTCTTTCGCGTTCGTTCTCTGGCAGCCTACGCCATCCATCAATTCTTCCAGGATCGCGGATTTGTCTATGTGCATACACCTCTGATTACCGGCAGCGACTGCGAAGGTGCCGGCGAGATGTTTCATGTCACCACACAGTCGCTGGGCTCGTATCCGGTGGACGATGAGGGACATCCGGATCCTTCCAAAGATTTCTTCGGAAAACCGGCGAATCTGACCGTGAGCGGTCAGCTCAATGGGGAGACCTACGCTGCGGCTTTTCGCAACATCTATACCTTCGGCCCCACCTTCCGTGCCGAAAATTCCAATACCCCCCGGCATGCGGCGGAGTTTTGGATGATTGAGCCCGAAATCTCCTTTGCCGATCTCTCCGATGATATGGATCTGGCCGAAGCCATGATCAAATACATCGTGAACTACCTGATGGAACATGCCGCTGAAGAGCTCCAGTTCTTTGCCAATTTTGTAGATAAGACCCTGATGGATCGTCTGAATTCCATTGTACAGAATGAATTTGCCCGTTGCACCTATACGGAGGCCATTCGTCTGCTCAGTGAAAGCGGTCATGATTTTGAATACAAGCCCTACTGGGGATGCGATCTGCAGACAGAGCATGAACGCTACCTGACAGAGCATATCTTTGGAAAACCCGTTTTTGTCATTGATTATCCGAAGGAAATTAAGGCCTTTTATATGAAGCTGAATCCGGACGGCAAGACCGTTGCCGCCATGGATATGCTGGTGCCCGGCGTAGGTGAGCTGATTGGCGGCAGTCAGCGTGAGGATCATCTGGATACACTGCTCAAACGAATTCATGAGTTGGGTTTGAAAGAAGAGGACTACTGGTGGTATCTGGATCTGCGCCGCTATGGCAGTAACCGTCATGCAGGCTTTGGTCTTGGTTTTGAGCGTCTGATCATGTATGTCACCGGCATGAGCAATATCCGTGACGTGATCCCCTATCCCCGTACTGTTAAAAATCTGGACTTTTAAGATCTCGGGAGACGAGTGCTGACATGCCATCCGCGCTCGCCTTCTTTTTCTATTTATAAGATGCAGAGAGATGCCCTGTAACCTGTTGGAACACGACCTATCCCCCGCCCTGCCTGAAGATACACGGACGCTCCTATTTCATCCTTTCGAAATCAAGGCGCTCAAACTCTGGTTCTAACAATCGGCCAATAAAAAAAGGACTGTTGCAAAATGTCTACGATGTCTCACCATTTGCGCAGGATGAAAGAGTACAGTCTCCTAAGGAGTTCCGTAAATATACGGACTCCTTTT
>CALBGL010000094.1 GCA_937892735.1 uncultured Clostridia bacterium
ATAGTACCATAGCCCCCCATTTTTGTCCAGATGTTTTTCCTCTAAAGATTGGATTGAAGCAACCGCAATTTATGGTCACATTCTACAAAAAACGCAATTTAAGTTCTAAACTGGATTGTTTTAGGCTCCTTCCACCAGGATTTTCTTAAACTCATCTCCCGTAATTGTCTCTTTTTCCAACAGATACTGCGCCACTTCATTGACCTTCTCTCGATTCTCCAAGAGGATCTTCAAAGCACGCTCATGCTGCTTTTTGATGATCATCAGAATCTCATCGTCAATGGCTTTCTCTGTGGCCTCACTACACTTGCGTACGGGACGCCCATCCAAATAAGTTCCGGAGGGAGACTCCAATCCTACCATATCAAAACGATCCGTCATACCGTACATCGTAACCATGCGCCGCGCTGTCTCCGTCGCCCTTTCAATATCATTCGAAGCGCCAGAAGATACCTGCCCCAGCATCACTTCTTCTGCCGCGCGGCCACCCAGCGCTACCGCAATTTCATCTTCCATCTCCTCACGGGTTACCAGATATTTCTCCTCTCCGGGCAACTGCATTGTATACCCCAGAGCGCCCTTGGTTCGTGGAATAATGGTAATCTTATGCACTTCATTGGCATAGGGCAACACATGTGCCAGAAAGGCATGCCCCACCTCATGATAAGAAACTGCTTGTTTCTCTTTTGGCGAAAGCACACGGTCTTTCTTCACTTTACCCGCAATCACAACTTCCAGTGCCTCTTCCAGATCCCACTGCTCCACAGCATTTCTACCCTTACGAACCGCCAACAGTGCTGCCTCATTGATGATATTGGCCAAATCGGCTCCGGACGCTCCCGGCGTCGTCTTAGCAATCGCAGCCAGATTGACATTGCTGGACATTCTGACCTTCTTTGCATGTACTTCCAGAATCGCCAGACGTCCCAAATAATCCGGAATCTCCACATTGACACGACGATCAAAGCGTCCCGGACGCAATAACGCAGGATCCAAAATCTCCGGCCGGTTGGTAGCTCCCAAGATCACAACTCCTTTAGAAGCATCGAACCCATCCATTTCCGTCAACAGCTGATTCAAGGTCTGTTCTCTCTCATCATTGGTCGATAAAGAGTTTTCTCGGCTCTTCCCAATAGCATCAATCTCATCAATAAAGATGATACAGGGCGCCTTCTCCTGCGCCTGCTTAAACAGATCACGGACACGTGCCGCTCCCATACCTACGAACATCTGCACAAATTCGGAGCCAGACATCGAGAAGAAAGGAACCTGCGCTTCCCCTGCTACTGCCTTCGCCAGCATCGTCTTACCCGTTCCCGGAGGACCGACCAGGAGTGCTCCCTTCGGGAGCTTCGCTCCAATGGCTGCGTACTTCTGCGGATTATGCAAGAGATCTACAATCTCCTCCAGAGATTCCTTTGCTTCATCTTCCCCGGCCACATCGGCAAATTTGATGCCCGTTTCATTCTCAGCATAGATCTTCGCGTTATTTTTACCAAAACTCATGGCGTCGCCCATGCCACGGCTCATACTCTTCGATATGAAATGCCATAAGAGGATTCCCAGAAGAACCGGCACTCCCAGCTGCAACAGCAACGTCAGCCAGATATTGGTCTGTGCAATATACCCATTATAAACAGGTACATTATATTCTTCCAAATATGCAGTAATCGTGGTCAGATTCTCCGTTGCCACCGTATTATACGTCGTAAAATTATCATTCTCTACCAAGAAAACAATGGATCCATCCGCGCTCATCTGTACCTGCTCTACTTTACCATCTCGAACCAATTCTTTGAATTGGCTATAGGCAACGCTCTGATTTCTGGCACTATTCATTCCATAGTTGACCAACAGAAGAACGATGACAATGATAGAGAAATAAATAATTCCTACTTTTATCTTCTTATTTCGCATCTTATTCTCATCATCCATGTTTCTTACCTCCTTCGTACAAACGCCTGTATACGCGCTCCAAATTTATTTTCCAAACGAAGATATAGAGAATCAAATATAACGATGATAATATTTCCAATCAGGATCAATCCTACCATCATCCAGGATGGCAAGTCTCCGCTATATATCAGTTGCGGAGCCAATATCAGGATCGGAATATATATGATGTTAAAGAATCCCAGCTTCACCACCCACACACTCCACACCGGATATTTCATCAGCATCCGGGGCTGTAATCCTTCCAAGACCAAAATATAAATGCCTAACCCTGTATATGTCAACAAGTATAACCGGTTGGGAATCAAAAAGAATCCCAAGATCAACGATGCCAAGAAGAAAACTCCGCCCTTCCCGGCAGATGTCAAAATACAGGCCACTCCGACACAACACGCCGCCAGAAACAGCAATGCCAATGTATTGATAGAAAGTACTGCGGACATGTACAAAAGCACTTCACAGATTGCCAAAAGCAATCCCATGTACGCTATCTGTCTCGCATTTAGCAACATGTGCACATGTCTCCTCCCATACACTCACACATAGAATCCGCACACCACAACTTTAAACAGCAGTCACAGGGATCCCCCCCAGTTCCTCCATACATAGGCGCTTGATTCTGATAGCTCTGTCCTGCATAGGATAAAGAATTCAAAAACTGACGATATTGCAGATTATTAGGCTCCATGGCTACCGCCTGTCTGGCGTAATTCAAAGCTTCCATATTATTGCCCATTCCCTTATGCGCTACCGCACAATAATAATTCCATTGCGCGTTCTGATTCTGAATGCGAGACAAAAGATTCAAAGCTTCCTGATACCGCCCCATCTGCAGATAATTCCGCACAATGTTCAGTTCAGACGATTGATTCGAGTTCTGATAAGAACCGCCTCCATAGTTCTGATTCTGATACCCGCCATGATATCCATTATAATGGCTTCCTCCATTCTGCCTTTCATTCATGATCGTTTCATAGGCAGTTTGTACCTCTCGAAACTTCTCTTCCGCTAAAGTCGCTAACGGGTTATCCGTATAACGATCCGGATGATACTTTTTAGCCAGTTCTCGATAGGCTTTCTTGACCTCCTCATCCGTTGCGTTGCGAGAAATCCCCAGCACCTCATAGGGATCTTTTTCCATCTTTGCGTTCCCCTTCCTTTTGTTTATATAAAATCTGGTTCCAACGAGTCCATACGCCGGAATATATAATATTTTTCAGGATGCCCTCATCACGAAGCAAAGGCAAAAACTCGATGATCTGCGCACATTCCGCAATCATCATCATCATGGCTTCCCTCACCCGTTCCTGACGCACCTGCTCATCTTCAAATTGACGCAATACATTGTAACTGCCCGTCTTCTCATCCTTCGCATAATCATCAAATGCATCCAGCAAATAAATATATTTGCCCAAGAAGAAACCAAGCTTTCGCAAATAAGGTTCCCACGAATCTTTTTTATATGCGAACAACTCTGCCATGAGCCGGCCAAAACAGCCAGAAGCCGCATCCAGACTCATAGAATTCTGTTGCTCATACCTATGAAGCGTTGTCAATTCTTTTCGAAACACTTCTGTTTTTTGAGTATATCGATGCTGAATCCGTCGAACCCGCCTTCTCAACCATAAGCTGCCTGCCTTCCCGGTCATACTATGCTCATCCATCCAATCATCCAGAAGATGCTCATACGTCAGCAGCAGATTCATATCAGCAGCATAACGTGTCGCCCGTGTCCGAATCTGTCGATGCTTTTTGAACGGATGTACAAGACATCGCTTGTTTTCTTCCTTTTCTTTTAACTCATATAAGGAAGATAATAAAAGAACCAGGAATGTCATGTCATACGTCAGCGTCAACTGTCCACTCAAGCCGTATTTTTTGCGCAATGTCTCACAAAGGCCGCAATAAAATGCCCGATACCTTTCCAACTCTCGCACCTTAAGCTCTCCACGATTGACGCCAATATACCCAAACATTCCTGTCTCCTTCGATACAAGTTTACCATGAGTAGATCGATAAGCCGAGTTCTGTCATTGAACGGTCATCTATCTGATCTATATGTTACCACATAGCTTTAGCGACCTACCCGAAAGCACGGCGGGCCACCGTCTTGCTCTCTATTCGGTCTTGCTCCGGATGGGGTTTACAGAGCCTCCCCTGTCACCAGAGAAGCGGTGAGCTCTTACCTCGCCTTTCCACCCTTGCCGATTGCTCGGCGGTATATTTCTGTTGCACTTTCCTTAGGGTCACCCCCACCGGACGTTATCC
>CALBGL010000095.1 GCA_937892735.1 uncultured Clostridia bacterium
ACATGACGTTTTCCCTCATCCTTGAGGCTTGCCTCCGGCAAGACCCCCAGCGGATTGACATAGAAGAAACGGTCTCCCGCAAGGTTCATCCCGCTGATGACTCCATTGTACAACGCGCGTTCCAGGACATCCGCATAGGTTCCCTCCGGCTCTATCGAAAGCATGCGCTTTGCCAGAAACGCGAGCCCCACCGAAGCGCAGGTCTCCCCATATACCGTATCGTTCGGCAGATCGTAATCGTATGTAAAGGCCTCGCCCACATGGCTCGACCCGATGGCGCCCGTGATATACATGCGCCTCTTCGTCATGTTATTCCAAAGGCCTTCCAGCGCCCTCCAAAGGCCCTCATCCTCCGTCGATCTGGCCACATCCGCCATGCCGGAATACAGATATACGGCGCGCACCGCATGTCCCTGCGCTTCCTTCTGTTCCCGCACCGGCATCCCGGCCTGATAGTATTGATATTCATAGGAGGTATTTCCCCAACGGAAAGGCTTCTCCGACATTTCCTGCGCGAAATACAATGGTTCCTGTCCCCGTTGGTCAATGAAATATTTCGCCAGACGCCGATGCTTCTCTTCTCCTGTCAGCTCATACAACTTCATCAGCGCCATCTCGATGATCTCGTGTCCAGGATAGCCATGCATTTTCCCTTCTTCTGCTCCAAAGGTACTGTCTATCAGATCCACATACCGCAGCATCGCATCGAGAAGCTTGCGCTTCCCCGTCGCCCGATAATACGCGATCGCCGCTTCCAGCATATGTCCCGCACAATAGAGTTCGTGATTGTCTCTCAGATTGGTCCAACGCTGTTCCAGTCCATGGATGATATAATAGGTATCCAGGTATCCGTCCGGCTGCTGCGCGCTAACGATCTGATCTACTGCCTCATCTACTGTAGCCTCCAAGGCTGAATCCGGATGCGAGATGAGCGTATATGCCGCCGCTTCAATCCATTTCGCCACGTCGCTGTCCTGAAAAACACAGCCCGCGAACGTACCCGGCTCTTTTCCAGCCGCCACTCGAAAGTTTCGCAGACAATAACTGGGTTCCGCTCCCTCAATATGATCATTGAGCGCCTCCCATTGATAGGGAATCAGCCGCGTCCGTACGGTTTCCTGAATTCGCCCCCAAAAATCGTCTTCTATTTCTACCTGTTCCATCGGAATTCCTGTCGTATACTGTTTTTTATCCATGTTTTATGACCCTCCTGTATGGATTTTTCTATCTGTATCCTAATCATAATACGTTTTCTTTCTGCCGTCAAGAGTCACCTCCAAACCATTCTTCCATCCAACTTTGCCACATTTCCAGAAGCCAGAACCGCATCTTCACCTCTTCCGTCTGCTCCTCCGCCACGATCCATGTCTCTTCTTCTGACAGTCTTCCCTTCTCCGGATCCGGAAACAATAGACACCACCAATTATGCCCTTCTCCCTGTCCCAGCTGGATGCGCAGCGTTGCATAGTCGCCGGCCGGAAGCGTTGTTCCTCTGCTGATTCTTGTGGGAAAGGTCTCCACACCGAAGCTGGCTTGTACCTCCTCCTGTGCTCCCACATTTTTCACGGCTTCTTTTGCCCATTCTGTCACAAGCGCCAGATTCTCATGTATCCTCTCTCCCGCTTCCTGCGGGGATGAAACACCCTCCAAAAACACCTGCAGTTTTTCAAATACCCTGTCGTATACATGCCGCTTCAGCGCTTGTTCCTCTTCACTATTTCCAGCAGCTGTCACATGGAAACGAATGACATGCTCTGCCAGTTCCTGCTGCATGGAAAGGCCCAGGGAAAGTTCCATACAAAAGAATATGCAAATTCCCGTAAAGAGCGTATATAACCAGTCTCGCAGGGAATGTCGGGACAAGTAGAAATAAAACCGATCCAAATACTGCATCATGACGATTCTCCCCTTTCTTCCATTTTCCATACTGAGCCATTGTCACAAATTTATGCAATCTCTTCGGAAAAAACTTGAATCCCGTCTCCTTTACGAGTATAATAGTCCCGTCTGGTTCTTATCCTATTGTTATTGGAGGCTCTGATCGTATGCGTTATTTTCATTGCCGCAAGGTATGCTATGGCGATGGTGTTCCCAAGATCTGCGTCCCCCTGACTCCTACTTCTTCAGAGGTGCTTTCTGAACAATTGGCGGCTCTCTCAGCAGCCTATTATGATATGGTGGAGTGGCGGCTCGATTTTCTGCCGGAGACGTTAGATCCGTTGACGCTCTACCCACAGGTACGAAACGGCATTGGCAACGTGCCTCTTCTCATCACGTTTCGTTCCCAGAAAGAGGGTGGACAGCGAAAGATTTCCGCGCAGCGCTACGCGGCGTTGTATCAGCGTTTTCTTGCCGAGAACGCAGCAGATCTTCTCGATCTGGAGTGGACGTTTGAGCCTTCCATGCGGCAGAAGATCCAGAAAGATGCCCAGGCGCAAAACATCCCCGTCATCCTTTCCTATCATAATTTCGAGATGACGCCGGATGATAAGACGCTCCGGTGTCTTATGTCCGACATGGCATCACGCAGCCCCCAATTTGTCAAGATAGCCTGTATGCCGCGCTCTCCGCAGGATGTGATACGGCTTCTCGCCTTAACAGAAGAAGCAAGCCGCATCCATACCGACTGTCTGTGGATTACCATGTCCATGGGAGAATTGGGAAAAATCAGCCGCGTGTCCAGCTGTGTAACCGGCAGCGAGATTACCTTCGGAACGGCCGCTTCCGCTTCCGCGCCCGGCCAGATGGATACTCATCTGTTGAAGCAGACGCTGGATCTCCTAAAAATCATGTAATTCTGAGGAACAAAGGATATGACCATGAAAAAAATCTTAATGATCACTACAGGAGGTACCATTGCCTCCCGCCATACTGACGCCGGTCTTACCCCTATGATCAGTGCAGCACAGATGCTGGAGTATGTCCCGGAGATTCTAGAATTTTGCGTTCCAGATACACTGGAGCTTCTCAATGTGGACAGCACCAATATCACGCCCAAACATTGGCTGCAGATGGTTGCTGCTATTAAAGAACGCTACGATCAATACGATGGCTTTGTCCTCTGTCATGGCACGGACACCATGGCGTATACCGCCTCGGTTCTTTCCTATCTGATTCAGGAATCGCCAAAACCCATTGTGATCACGGGCTCACAGCGTCCCATTGATCTGGTAAATACGGACGCGAAAAGCAATCTTTCGAATAGTTTCTTATATGCCTCGGATCCGAAAAGCTCCGGTGTACAGATTCTCTTCGACGGCGAGGTGATCCTGGGAACCCGCGCCAAGAAGATGCACAGCAAAAGTTATCACGCGTTTTCCAGCATCAATTACCCACATTTGGCAGTGATTCAGGAGGGACGCATTATTCGTTTCATCACGCCGCCCAAGGGCCTGGGGCCGGTCTTTTATCATGAGCTGAATTCCCGAATCTCTATCCTAAAGCTCATTCCGGGGATGAACTGCGGCGCGCTCTCGTATATGTTGGAACATAGCGATGCCGTCATCTTAGAAAGTTATGGTCTGGGCGGGCTGCCCTCCGGCCCAGATTACCCGTTTCGCGAGGCACTCTCTCACTGGCAGGGACGCAACAAGACAGTTGTGATGACCACGCAGGTCCCTAACGAGGGAAGCCATATGCGAATCTATCAGGTGGGAAAGACTGCCAAGGAAGATTTTCGACTCTTGGAAGCCTATGACATGACACTGGAAGCCGTAGTTTCTAAACTCATGTGGATTCTGGCTCGTACCACGGATCCGCTTCGAGTAGAAAAGATGTTTTACCATCCGATTGCGCAGGACCTTTTATTTTTAAGTGCCAGCGCACAGGATGATATAGAATAAAATCAACAAAAGAAAGAGAGGAACATTCATGGGAGGATTTTTTGGAGTTGCGTCAAAGACAGACTGTGTATTTGATCTCTTTTTCGGGACGGATTATCATTCTCATCTGGGTACGCGCCGGGCGGGTATGGCAGTATACGGTAAGGACAAAGGGTTCGACCGTTCCATTCATAATATCGAGAATGCTCCCTTCCGCACCAAGTTCGATAAGGATGTGACGGAAATGTCCGGGGATCTGGGAATCGGCTGTATTTCGGATTATGAGCCTCAGCCTCTAATCGTCCGTTCCCATCATGGCACCTATTCGATTGTCACGGTGGGTCGTATCAACAACGTGGAACAAATCCTGATGGAGATTTTCCGCAATGGGCATACGCATTTTCTGGAAATGAGCGGTGGAGATATCAACGCGACCGAGTTGGTGGCCGCGATCATCAATCAGCGGGATAATCTGATTGAAGGACTGCAGTACGCGCAGGAACTGATCGATGGTTCCATGACGATTCTGCTGCTCACCCCGAAAGGCCTCTACGCCGCCAGGGATAAGATGGGACGTACTCCGGTCGTTATCGGCCAAAAAGACGATGCCTTCTGCGCTTCCTTTGAAAGTTTCGCGTTCCTGAATCTGGGATATAAGGAGTATCGTGAACTGGGTCCCGGCGAGATTGCCGTCATCACCCCCGAAGGTGTCCGCACCCTGGTGAAGCCTGGTAAGGACATGAAAATCTGTACCTTCCTGTGGATTTATTACGGATATCCTTCCTCCTCCTACGAGGGAGTCAGCGTGGAACAAATGCGGTATCGCTGTGGCGCCGCATTGGCCCGCCGGGATATGCAGGAAGCCCCGGACGTACATCCCGATACCATAGCTGGTGTGCCGGATTCCGGCACACCGCATGCCATCGGATACGCCAACGAATCCGGCATCCCCTTCTCCCGTCCCTTCATCAAGTATACGCCTACGTGGCCCCGCTCCTTCATGCCAACTATGCAAAGCCAGCGGAATCTAATCGCCAAGATGAAGCTCATTCCGATCCATGAACTCATTCAGGATCGTAGCCTGCTTCTGATCGACGACTCTATCGTGCGCGGCACGCAGCTGCGGGAGACGACGGAATTTTTGTATCAGAGCGGCGCGCGCGAAGTGCATATCCGTCCCGGTTGTCCGCCTCTGCTGTATGGATGCAAATACCTGAACTTTTCTCGCTCTACTTCCGAGATGGAGCTGATTACCCGGCGCGTTATCAAGAAACTAGAAGGCGATCGCGAGGATGTGGATCTGACGCTCTATTCGGATCCCAAAAATTCTCAGTATCAGGAGATGGTTCACGAGATCGGCAAAGAACTCAACTTTACCTCTCTGCGGTATCATCGTTTAGATGACATGATTCAATCCGTGGGCATCGACCCGTCTAAACTCTGTACCTATTGCTGGAACGGTCAGGAATAAGCAGATATATCGTAGAATAGTAATTTTTCCTTTACATTTTATCTATATTTAGTTCACATCTCTCCTCTAGAATAAAGGAAGTACTTCAGTTTTGAGAGCGAATATAAGGGGGTCGATGTGTCGTTGTGAATGAGAAATTACGTGAAAAAATCCGGGAATCTCTGTCCAGTGTGCTTCCCATCACTGTGATTGTGCTGTTGTTGAGCATGACTCTGGTACCTCTGGAGATCGGAAACCTTGCGCTTTTCATGACGGGAGCCATTCTTCTGATTGTGGGAATGGGCCTTTTCCAACTGGGAGCGGAAATGTCGATGACGCCTCTAGGCCAAGGAGTTGGTGGACGACTGATCAAAAGCAATCGCATGGCTTTGATCATCTCTGTCAGTTTTGTTATGGGTATCTTTATCACGATCGCGGAACCTGACTTACAGGTTCTTGCCAATCAGGTGGCTTCCATTCCGAATCCAGTATTGATATGGACCGTTGCGGTGGGTGTCGGTCTCTTCCTGGTGGTTGCTGTTCTGCGCATTTTATTTCATATCAGTCTGGCGAAAATGCTCTGGATCTTCTATATCCTACTGTTTATCCTTTCCTTTTTTTCTCCGGACTCTTTTACGACGGTTGCTTTCGATTCCGGTGGCGTGACTACAGGACCCATGACGGTTCCTTTTATCATGGCGCTGGGTGTTGGACTGTCTGCCGCCAGAAGCGATCGAGATAGCGCCAGCGATAGCTTTGGTCTTGTCGCATTGTGCAGCATAGGACCGATCATGATGGTGCTTCTTCTGGGTATCTTCTATAACCCTTCAGACGCATCCTATGCTGTCACCGAGATTACAAAAATCTCCACATCCCGAGACATGGTCATGCAGTTTATCGACGTGCTTCCCCACTATGCCGAAGAAGTATTTGTCAGTATGCTGCCAGTCATCGGTGTGTTTGTCATATTTCAGCTTCTTACCCGCAATTATCATGGACGTCAGGTGTTGCGAATGGTCATCGGTATCGTCTACACGATCCTGGGGCTCATTCTTTTCCTGACGGGCGTCAACGTAGGGTTTGCCCCGGTAGGAAGTCTCTTGGGCAGCGGCATCGCTTCCAGTTCTTATCAATGGCTGCTGGTTCCCATCGGCGTGATCATCGGATATTATATCGTAAAGGCAGAGCCAGCCGTACAGGTACTCAATAAACAGGTAGAAGATCTGACTGGCGGTACCATTTCTCATAAAATGATGAATTTGGCCCTCTCTCTCGGTGTGGCCTGTGCTGTGGCGCTGGCCATGGTTCGAGTGCTTACTGGCATTCATCTGTACTGGATTATCATTCCGGGATATGCCATTGCATTGCTATTAAGCCGCTTCGTACCCTCCGTATTCGTGGGTATTGCTTTTGACTCCGGCGGTGTCGCCAGCGGTCCCATGACCTCCACATTTCTATTGCCTCTGGCGATGGGCGCCTGTGCTTCCATCGGCGGCAATGTGGTGACCGATGCTTTTGGTGTAGTCGCATTGGTTGCGTTGGCTCCGCTGATTGCGATTCAGGTCATGGGATTGATCTTTGCCTACAAGTCGAAGGCTGCCGCAGTGCCTAGCGAAGCACTGACGGATGAAACTGTTGTTGATCTTGAGGAGGATTTTGAATGAGTATCCCATTAGAGGAAAAATCTTCCGCACCGCGCCTGATTGTCTTTATCACGCGGCCGGAGGATGAGCGAAAGCTCGAAGATATCTTTGATACCATGCGTATTCCTATTTGTTTTCAGTGTCGAGGACAGGGAACCGCGCCCTCAGAACTTCTGGATATTTTCGGACTTGGCGGCACGACTCGCATCATCACCATCGGTGTGATGCCCAAGATTGTGATGCCTGAGCTCTTTAAAGAGATTGCCAGAAAACTCTATTTTCATCAAAGGGGCGGTGGAATCGTCATCACGCTTCCCATCACGGGACTGCAGAGCCCTATGCTTCATCTGTTGAATGACGAGGCCCGCGCACAAGCTGAACAACGAATCAAAGAAAGGATCAAAGGCGATATGGAAGAAATTCACGAGAAGTCCCACTATAGTGTCATTTGGGTTTCTGTAGCCGCAGGATATTGCGATGAAGTCGTAGATACCGCGCGCGCCGCGGGGGCTAAAGGCGGTACGATTCTCCGTGGGCGCAGGCACAATCTGGAACATGTAAGTCAGCACTTTGGCATTCCTCTGCAGGACGAACAAGAATTTGTAATGATTGTTATTCCCAGGGATAAAAAAAGTGAAGTCATGACTGCCATCTGCAACGCCTGTGGTCTGCATACACCTGCTCATGGGATCATTTTCTCTCTTCCGGTGGATGATGCCATTGGTCTGGAGGAATAAAACTTCTATGCAGCGCAGGGATAAAACAAATTACTATTTGGACATCGCAGAGACTGTGGCTAAACGCAGCACCTGTTTGCGCCGCCACTACGGCGCCGTCATTGTAAATCACGATGAGATCGTGTCCACGGGATACGCCGGCGCGCCCAGGGGCCGAAAAAACTGTTCCGATCTGAACCGCTGTGTTCGTATGGAACTCGGGATTCCCCGCGGACAGCGATATGAGTTGTGCCGCAGTGTTCATGCGGAAGCTAACGCGATCATTAGCGCTTCCCGTGAGAAGATGATCGGTTCTACTCTGTATCTGGTAGGAACAGAGGCCGCCACAGGAGAATACATAAAGGGTAGCAATAGCTGCTCCATGTGCAAACGTATGATCATCAACGCAGGAATTTCTACCGTGGTAGTCCGTGATACGGCCGATGAATACCGTACCGTTCCTGTTCAGGAATGGATTGACCACGATGAGTCCATTGAAGGCAGCATGGGATATTAAAATGTAGCGAAAAAGTCTGTTGTATCTTGGCAACAGACTTTTTTATTTCCGCAAAAACGATGAACCGATTTGTACATCAAAAACCCGGCGTTTTGCTCTATTTTCGAAGCAAAACGCCGGATCTTTGACGATACTGAGCGACAGCACCGCTCCATCATCCATTACAAGAAATATGCCTATCGCGCCAGATACCGATCATATGCCGCCTGTTTCGCAGCCAACACCTCATCCATACCCAATGAACGCATCTGCGCGACAAAACCGTCCCAATCCTCCATGCTCTGCGTTCCCAAGATAAACCGCATGATGTTTTCCTGAGCGAAGGTTTCAATATCAATATATTTGTTGGTGATCAGATCGGATTCTTCCGTCGTCTGCGTAACCGCTGGATAGAAATGCGCATCCATCTCATTATCTGACCAGATCTTGACAGCCTCTTTATTGTACTCTGTCTGGAACAACCTGGATCCCTGCTGTGGAAAAGCCCAATGCGAATTGTAAGTAAATCCGGAAAGAATATCTTTCGGTTCATCCGCAATCTCCGCATTGTTCAGAATGAAATCCGTGAAACCCGCAAATTCTCCATTCTCATCCACTGTATAGGTGATTCCTTCCTGCCCGTAAGCTGTCAAATATTGTCCTTCTTGGCTGAACAGATAATCACACCAACGCATGGCTAAATCCTGCTTGTCTCCGGGAGAAACCGCGTGCGCAAAGCTTCCATCATACTTTGATGTAAAATGGCCAAAAAGCCGTGTATCTCCCTCATTCAATACCGCCGTCTGCAAGGGTACCGCGTCAAAGGAAGTGCCTTCATTGGCCGCCATCCCGGTTTCAATATTGCCGATCTGCTGAATTGATAATCCTGACTCTTCATTCGCAAACTTTGCCTGTACCGTAGACTTATCTACCGTCGCGAAGTCCGGATCCAGAAGTCCTTCTGCGTACCAGTCCGCCATCTGCTGTACGAACTGACGATATCCTTCCTCCATAGGTCCAAATTTAACCGTACCATCCATGATATAGAACGGAAACGTAACGCCCCAAGCGGATGTAAGCGCCGACGAAGCATATTCCAGCCAGAGCCAGCGCGCCTCGAATGTCAAGCCCGAGGTACAGCCATATACCTCCTTAAATGTTAGCAGCGCGTTTGTCCACTCGTCGATCGTCTCGGGGATTTCCAGATTCTGTTCCTCCAACCAGTCGGCTCGAATGACAGGCCCTGTCGCGACATTCCCCATGCCCTCGCAGTCCTGTATAAAGGGGAAACAGTAATACTCACCGTCGTCATTGACTACAAGCTTCTTAATATCCGGATTCTCTTCCATATAAGCCAACAGATTCGGCATATTTTCCTCATGTTCGCTCAAATTGATAATCAGTCCATCTTCCAGCGCGCCCGCGGGCCCCCCTGGATGGGTAATCCAGTTCACACGCCATATATCCGGGTATTCGCCTGATGAGATCAACAGCATCGTCGATTCCGATGTGGCTAAAGGATCCGAGACTGAACCAATAAAATCCAGCTGGATCCCTGTCGCTTCCTCCAAGGCATTCCAATAATAATACGATTTTCCATCGATCGTGGTATAATCCGGTACGTCCTCCGGCAAGAAATCTTCCTTATTGATGGAAAGCGTAACCCGCGATCCGTCTTCCGCCGGCGGTACGGGATACGAAAATTCCTCTTCTTCGCTTCCCCGCGATTCCGCCGCAGAAGATGACTCTGTGATGGATGAATTCCCGGCTGCGGACTCTTCTGACGTGGTTCCACACCCCATCATGCCGCCTACTAAAATCACGGCTAGTATTATCGATATTATTTTTTTCATTGTGTGTGACCTCCATAAGGATTCTTCTTTTTTTCTTGAATCCCTTACGCAAAGCGGTGTACCTAAACTCCATACACCACCCCTCATGCATTCATTCGCCCGCAAGGAACTGGTGACGGATGCATACGAGTACACCGCCTGTATTCTGCTTCAATTGTAATAAAAACCTTATCCTTTCAACGAACCAATCATAATACCGCCTACAAAATATTTCTGCAGGAACGGATAGATACAAAGGATCGGCACCGTGGAAACGATCACCATCGCGCCCTTGATACTTTCCACCACCTGCTGATACTCCGCGTCCTGTTCATCCACATCCAGGTTGGAACCCTGAATCAGCATATCCTTCAGGATCAGCTGCAGTGTCCATTTTGAACGATCCTGCAAATAGATCATCGCATTAAAGTATGTATTCCAGTGACCAACCCCGTAATACAACACCATGACGGCCATGGCCGGCAATGACAATGGGATAAAGATTTTAAACAGAATCGTGCCATGGCTTCCGCCATCGATAAATACGGACTCCACCAGACTTTCCGGTATCGTCGCGAAATAAGACCGCAGTAGAATCATGTTATACGTCGAAATCGCTCCCGGAATAATAATGGACCATAGCGTGTCATACATACCCAGTGTGCGAACCAGCAAGAACGAAGGTACCATGCCGCCGCTGAAATACATCGTGATCAGAATCAGAACCATCACTGGCTTATGCCAAAGCGCGTTCTTTCGTGTCAGGAAATAGGCGCCGATCGCGGTCAGGGTCAGATTAAAACACAGACCTACCACAATCGTAAACAGCGTATTTTTATATCCTGTCCATACCTCAGCTTTTCCCATGACCCAGCTATACGCATAGGTGCTGAATCCCTGCGGGGAAAGCAATATACCTCGATGTTTACTCAGCGCAATAGGATCGCTCAAAGATACAAAGATCTCGTATACCATCGGATACAGCATGATTAAAGAGAGGAACACCAGCAAGATTGTATTAAAAACCGTAAAGATGCGTTCTCCGGCCGTCTTTCTTTCTACCATCTCATACCCCTCCCTTCTCAGAACAGACTGGTTTCTGTCACCTTACGGCTCACGCCATTAGCGATCAGAACCAATACGAAATTCACAATCGAATTGAACAGACCTACTGCTGTAGAAAAGCTGTAATCTCCATCCAGAAGGCCTCGACGATAGGTATAGGTCGAGATTACATCGGCTGTCTCATAGATTGCCTGATTATACAGAAGCAGGATCTTCTCATGTCCGACGCTCATCATGCCGCCAACCTTCATGATCAGAAGAATCACGATTGTGGGTTTAATCGCGGGCAACGTAATATGCCAGATTCTGCGGAAACGGCCCGCGCCATCGAGCGCCGCCGCCTCATGCAGCTCCAGATCCACTCCCGTGATCGCGGCCAAATAAATGATGCTGTCCCATCCGATTCCCTGCCAGATTCCCGTTGCCACATAGATGGTCCGAAAATACTGCGGGTACTGCAGATACGGAGTTGGCGTTCCTCCGAAAATCCCAAAGATCTGATTGAACAGACCATCCGTTAAACAGAACTGTTTGATCATACCGCAGATTACCACGGTAGAAATGAAGTGTGGAAAATAGGTCAGCGTCTGTACGGTCCGCTTGAAAATCCGATTCTTGACCTCATTCATCAAAAGAGCCAGCAGAATCGGCGCCGGGAACCCAAACAAAATACTGTAAAAACTGATCAACAGCGTATTTCGTACGGTTCTTGTGAAATACATGGAGTTGAAGAAATTCAAGAAATGTTCAAACCCGTAGTTATCTGCCCATTCACTTCCAAAAATACCAAAATTCGGCTTATAATCCTTGAACGCGATGATGATACCGCCCATGGGTCCATAACAAAAGATAATATAATACGCTAATACCGGAAGCACCAGCAGGTACAGCAGATAATTGCGTTTAAAGTCCTGCACAAAAATATGTCCAAAACTCTTTTTTTTCTTTTTGGCAGAAGATGCCATCTTGTAACCCTCCTATCTGTTTTGAATATAGCGAGAGGCCTGCTACAGGCCTCCAGCTATATCCATATCTGTTTTCGCGTTTATCTGCTCATGAAACGATCATAAGCCGCCTGCTTTGCAGCAATGACTTCATCAATCCCCAGGCCGCGGATCTGATCCGCGAAAGAATCCCAGTTATCCATGCTGTCTGTTCCCAGAATGAAACGCATGATACCTTCCTGCACAAAGGTTTCAATATCGCTATAGGCTGTAGCAATCAGATCTGCTTCATCCTCAGTATGAGTCACCGTCGGATAATAGTACGCACTCATATTGCTCTTCCAATCTTCCAGCGCTTTATTCACAAAATCCGTATTGAAGTAGCTGTGAACTTCCGGCATCTGCGGATATCCCCAGTTCGTCTTCCATCCGAAATTATAGACAATCCCACTCGGAGTATCTTCCGTCTCGGTATTATTCATAACCAGGTCTGTGAAGTTCTTCCAATTGCCGTCTTCGTCCGCTTCCCAGGTGATCCCCTCGGTACCAAAGCTGGTCAGCTTACGGCCGGCATCGCTGTACAGATAGTCGCACCAGCGAAGCGCCATCTCCTGATTCTCTCCCGGAGATACGGAATGCATGAAACCGCCGTTAAACTTCGCGTTGAAGTGTCCAAATTCGATGGAATCACCCTCGTTCATCACCATCGGAGGAACGGTATCGCATTCAAAGGGATCTCCGCCTTCATTCGCGGTGATACCATTCTCAATATCGCCGGCATGCATGATGACCGCGCCATATTCGGAATTCGCCCATTTTGCCTTGACAGTACTCTTATCCACGCTCGCAAAATCAGGATCCAGAAGCCCCGCCGCATACCAGTCGGACAGCTGCTGAATGAATTGCTTATACCCCTCATCCAGTACGCCATACTGTACCTTGCCATCACGAATATAGAATCCATAGATAGTATCATACGCGTTCGACAGGTTTGCCGCGGAATTCTCAAGCCACAGCCAACGAGCCTCAAAGCTCAGACCACCCTTGCCCATATCCTTGAAAGCCTGCAGCGCTTCTGTCCATTCTGCGACGGTGGAGGGCAGCTCCAGGCCGGCTTCTTCCAGCCAATCCGTACGGAAGCCCGCGCCAAGTCCGCACTCTCCATCCTCTTCGATCTCAATCATGTACGGGAAACAATACATATCACCATCATCATTAATAACCTGCTTTTTCACATCTGGACGCTCATCATAATAAGCGAAAAGGTTGGGACAAGAAGATGCATACTCGCTCAGATTCAAAATCAGTCCATCTGCTAACGCCCCGGTAGGTCCGCCGGGATGTGTGATCCAGTTGATCCGCCATACATCCGGATACTCGCCGGATACAATCAGAAGGTTGGCTGCCTCTGTTGTCGCCTGAGGATTTGACGAAGATCCAATCCAATCTACATGGATGCCGGTAACTTCTTCCAGCGCATCTGGGTAATAATAGGATTTTCCGTCAATCATGGTGTATTCTGCTACATCCTCACGGACGAAATCATCCTTATTCATTGTGATGGTTACTTTGGAACCATCCGCGTTTGGCGCAACAGGATAGGAAAACTCCGCTGTCTCAGCCTGGCTTTCTTCCTCATCCGAGGCCGCGCTGTCTCCTGACGCGCTGCTGCCGCCTGTGCTGCTATCTTGCGCCTGCGAGCTATTGCCGCCATCGCTGCCGCATCCCAATGCGCCAACGACGAGAATCAACGCCAGAAGCAATGAAACTAACTTTTTCATGTTGGTTTTACCCCCTATATTTGATTGCTTGCGTTTATGACAAGCTATATCTAATTTTAATTGTTATTGTATAAATTGTCAACGAATCTTTTTCAGAATCTTATTTTCTACTTCATTTTTGTCATTTTATCCAATTTCCATCGATTATTTTTATGCATTTTAACATCATTTCCTTGAACAAAAAACATCGGTTTTGAAACCGATGTTTTTTACGATTGTCTAAAATGTCTCTTAATTCCTTCGATAATACAATTTCTCGCCTGAATAGCCGCTTCTTTTGTTAGCGCAGGCGTATCCCCTAACGGATAGGAGATTCCCAGCTTCTCATACTTCTCCTTTCCCATCGTATGGTATGGAAGAACATCCAACGCCTTCATATTATCCAGCTCTGCCAGGAATTCTCCCAATTTATGAAGCCACTTCGGATCATCCGTAATTCCGGGCACAACCACATGACGAATCCAGACGGGAATCTTCTGGTCTCGCAGATACCTGGCAAACGCAAGAATATTCCGATTGGAATGTCCTGTCAATTTTCGATGCTCTTCCTCATCAATATGCTTGATATCCAACAGAACCAGGTCGGTCGCATGCAGCAGCGGATCCACTTTCTCTGGATGCATAGGATCAAAAAGAATGCCCGACGTGTCGAGCGCCGTATGAACGCCCTCTTTTTGGGCGAGTTCGAACAAATGTGTCACAAATTCCTGCTGCAGCATGGGTTCTCCGCCACTGACTGTCAGACCGCCGTTTTTCAGAAAGGGCCGATACTTCCCGATCTCACTGATGATTTCCTCCGCACTCTTCGCTTTTCCTTTTCCTATCCCCCAGGAATCCGGATTATGACAGTACAGGCATCGCATGGGACATCCCTGCATAAAGACCACGTATCGAATCCCAGGGCCATCTACCGTTCCAAAAGATTCCGTCGAATGTATATAACCGGCTAACTCTGCCATGAAATACGCCTCCTCATAATAAAATAAAGGACTGCCGCAAATTCGCGACAGCCCCTATACGCTTCAAATACTCTGATGGAACGTTCTAGAGATGACGTCGTCCTGCTGCTCTTTCGTCAGCTTGTTGAAGTTCACCGCATATCCGGAGACGCGAATCGTCAGCTGCGGATATTTCTCCGGATGCTTTTGGGCATCGATCAGTGTCTCCCGATTCAGGACATTGACATTCAGGTGATGTCCCCCCTTTTCTACATAACCATCTAATAATTCCACCAAATTATCTACTTGCTTCTGGGCATCCATTTCCATTCCCTCCTATTCCTGTTCCTCATCATCAATTCCCCGATGCAGGGTAGGAATCCGGCACGCCTGATCCCCACCCATGCATTCAGTACTGCGTGTTGTCTCGACCTGTACAGGCCCTGAAACATCATCGACCTGCACTCTCACATGCTGACTGCCGCCCTGCATCATCTGATCCAGCATGGCCGCCATCCGTCTGGCGGCTTCCAGCTCTGTCAAATGCTCACTCATCCTGAGCCTCCTGCCGTAAGAGATCCAAGTCAATATCTCCCATAAAGAGCCGGTCATCCTTCCCTAACGCATCCGGTATGATGGAGAATGTATTGGAAATACCATCCTGTGCATGCCGGAACGGAAGCTTTGCTACCGATGACAACGAGGCTGCCGCTCCATGCGTATCTCGTCCATGCATGGGGTTCGCGCCCGGCGCCAAAGGCTGTCCCATCTTTCGGCCATCCGGCGTATTTCCTGTCTTCTTTCCATATACCACATTGGATGTGATTGTCAGAATCGACATGGTTGGCACGCTGTCTCTGTACGTATGGTGCTTCCGGATTTTATCCATGAAAGTCCGGACGATATTCACCGCAATGTCATCCACACGGTCATCATTGTTGCCGTACTTCGGATAATCGCCCTCTACCTCATAATCCACCACAATACCGTCTTCGTCACGAATAGCCTTGACCCTCGCATACTTGATCGCGCTCAACGAATCCGCCACAACGGACAATCCCGCGATACCGGTCGCGAAATACCGCTTTACTTCACGGTCATGCAGCGCCATCTGCAGCTTCTCATAGCAATATTTATCATGCATATAATGGATCACATTCAGGGTGTTCACATACAGTCCCGCCAGCCATTCCATCATATCATCATACTTACTCATGACATCATCGTAATCCAGATAATCCCCTTCTACCGGACGATACTTGGGACCTACCTGCACCTTCATACGTTCATCTACACCGCCATTGATCGCGTACAACAGACACTTCGCCAAGTTCGCTCTGGCGCCGAAGAACTGCATCTCCTTTCCTACCCGCATAGAAGATACACAGCAGGCAATCGCGTAATCATCTCCATGCACCGGACGCATCAGATCGTCATTTTCATACTGAATCGAAGAAGTGCGAATCGACATCTTCGCGCAGAATTCCTTGAATGGCCGCGGCAGTCTGGTGGACCAAAGCACAGTCATATTGGGCTCCGGCGCGCTTCCCAGGTTGTTCAATGTGTTCAGATACCGGAAGGATGTCTTCGTCACCATATGACGTCCATCCACACCAATGCCGCCGATAGACTCCGTCACCCAGGTAGGATCTCCGGAGAACAACTCATTATATTCCGGCGTTCTCGCAAACTTCACCAAACGCAGTTTCATGATGAAATGATCTACATACTCCTGCGCCTGCTCTTCAGTGATCAGACCCTTCTCCAGATCTCTCTGAATATAGATGTCAATGAACGTGGACGTACGTCCCAGGCTCATAGCCGCTCCGTTCTGCTCCTTCACCGCGGCCAAATATCCGAAATACAGCCATTGAATCGCTTCCTGCGCGTTCGCCGCCGGTCTGCTGATATCGAATCCATAGATTCGTCCCAGCTCCTTCAATTCATCCAGAGCACGCAGCTGATCTGCCAGTTCTTCTCGCAGACGAATGTTTTCTGAAGTCATCCGAGCTAACGAGGTGGCCAGTTGATGTTTTTTATCTTCAATCAACCAGTCCACTCCATATAGAGCGACTCGACGATAGTCTCCAATGATACGGCCTCTGCCATAGGCATCGGGCAAACCGGTAATGATGGCCGATTTACGAGCCAGACGCATCTCCGGCGTATATACATCAAAAACACCCTGATTATGCGTTTTCCGATACTTCGTAAAGATCTCCACAACCTCGGGATCTACCTCGTATCCATTCTCATGGCAGGCATTCTGTGCCATACGAATGCCGCCAAAGGGTTGTAAAGAACGTTTGAATGGCTTGTCCGTCTGAAAACCTACGATCGTTTCCAGCTCTTTATCCAAATATCCCGGTCCATGGGAGGTGATTGTGGAAATGGTCTTGGTATCCATATCCAGTACGCCTCCAGCCTCTCTTTCCTGACGAGATAACTCCATCACCTGATCCCACAACCTCTTCGTCGCGGTTGTCGGACCTGCCAGAAAATCCTCGTTCCCATCATAGGGTGTATAATTGTGCTGAATAAAATCGCGAACATTTACAGACCCTCTATTCCAACGACCTGGGATGAAGCCGTCCCACTCCTGCCGCCATTTCTCTGCCATGCGCGTTCTCCTCTCTATGAAATATTGTGAATTCGTGCCGCCGTTCTTCTCGATACGTATTTCAGGGGCACCCTCAGAATACTTGGTAAGCATATATGCTTTTGGAATAGCTACTCAAAAGACAGCCATCCCTCGGCGCGGCTTGATCCCCTCCATCACAAGAACCTGCCTTGCCACGCTTATTGTACCATAACTCCCCCATTTTTGCAACACTTAATACTTACTTTTATCCAATAACAATTCTTTCCTAAAAGATTGGGCGATCCTTCCTATTCTTTTCTATACTATTGGAAATTATGCTTCTTTCCCCTTACAAATTATTAAATTTTATGGTTCTTGTTTACAAACGAAAGTTTTCGTGTTAAAATGAGAATATCGTAGTAATATGGGAGGAAAGTGGTATGAGGATCAAAATCACCGCTGACAGCACCTGCGATCTATCTCCTGAATTGATTCGGGATTTAGAGGTGGAGATTGTTCCGCTATATGTCATCGAAGATGACGCGTCCTATCGAGATGGCGTCGGATATTCTCCCGACAATATATTCCGTCATTTCGAAAAAACCGGACGTCTTTGTAAAACAGCCGCTGTCAATGTATCTGATTATGCTGAGATTTTTGATCGCCTGTCAAAAGAGTACGACGCCGTCATTCATCTGAATATCAGTCTGGATTTCTCCAGCTGTTATCAGAACGCCTGCTTGGCCGCACAGGAATTCTCCAATGTTTATGTGGTAGATTCCCGCAATCTTTCCACGGGAATTGGTCTTCTGGTAATTCGCGCCGTGGAAATGGCTCGATCCGGTATGCAGCCGCAAGATATCGTTCATGAACTTGCGATACTGACGGAAAAGGTGGAAGCGAGTTTTATCATTGATACACTGACCTATCTGCAAAAGGGAGGACGTTGTTCCTCCGTGGCTGCGTTTGGCGCCTCACTGCTTCATTTGAAGCCCTGCATCGAAGTACGAGATGGCAAAATGAGCGTAGGCAAGAAGTTCCGCGGTTCTTTCGAGAAAGCCTGTGTGTCTTATGTGCGGGATCGTCTGGAAGGGCGAACAGATATAGATACTTCCCGCATTTTTATTACCCATACCTGTACAGATTCTGCTCCGGTAGAATTGGTACGACAACAGGTACTGCGATACGGGGATTTTAAGGAAATCCTGATTACGAAAGCGGGCTGCACGGTTTCCAGCCATTGCGGTCCTAATACACTCGGGATTCTGTTTCTTCGCCAATAATGGCAATCTTTTATCTACATATTATCAAAGGAGAGTTTTATCATGAATCTATTAAAATCCGTTAAGACGCCTACCTTGATTGCCTGCATCGCTGCGGTAGCCATCGGCCTATTGATCCTGATCTGGCCTGTATTCATTTTGCGATTTATCTGCATTCTATTGGCCTTAGGTTTAATCTGTATCGGCGGCCTTCGTCTGATGACCTACTTTAAAGACACGAAGAAAGTGGGGCTTCCTCCGCTGAATCTGGCCATTGGTTTGTTCTTAGTTGTCGCCGGTATCGCTGTGATCGCGGAAAATACGCAGATCATTTTTCTGTTTCCCTTCCTGCTTTGTCTGGTCGTATGCTTTGCTACTTTCATGATGTTGCAACGGACTTATGATTTATACAAGGCGCATGTGGCGGACTGGTGGATCATCGGTATCCTAGCGCTCATCGGACTGGTACTCAGTATCATTCTGCTGGCGACGAACCGAACCGCCATGTTGGCATTGGGTCTAGACGGTTCCTTGATTTTAACGGGACTGAGCCTGATCTACTCCGCAGCAGCTGTCATTGCTATGGAAATCTTTATCGAACTGCGACTCAGCAAGAACGGAGCGGCTCGCAAGAACGTTCGGACCGCCCCCGCATCCAAGACATTGGATGAGTAATCAAAAGGGACTATGAAAAAACAAGTCTTCGTTTTTTCATAGTCCCTTCTTCATATACAACGATCTCCTACGTCTTCCAAAGATAAATAAAAAGAAGCTTGTAAAAATCGAACTATCAATTTTTACAAGCCCTTTTTCTGCGGATAACAGGAGTCGAACCTGCATGAAGTTGCCCCCACATGGACCTGAACCATGCGCGTCTGCCAATTCCGCCATATCCGCATCTGTCCTGCGAAATATCTCTCGCAACAGCAACGATAATATATTACCACAATTTACTCTTCTCGTCAAGTATTTTTTTGAAAATCCCTGTATATTTTCTTTCTCTTTTGTCCAAGCTAGTACTGTAAGGATTAGGAGGTTGGGATTCATGATAAACAAAGTAGAGATCTGCGGTGTGAATACCGCAAAGCTTCCGACTCTTACACACGAGGAAAAATGCGCTCTGTTCGAACGCATTCAACAAGGAGACATGCAGGCCCGTGAAGAATTTATCCGCGGGAATCTTCGTTTGGTCCTGCGCATCATCCAGCGGTTTTATAATCGCGGCGAGAACGCGGATGATCTATTTCAGGTGGGATGCATTGGTCTCATCAAATCCATTGATAACTTCGATCTGAGCCAGAACGTTCGATTTTCTACCTATGCGGTCCCCATGATTATCGGAGAAATTCGCAGATACCTGCGAGACAACAGTCCCATGCGCGTCAGTCGCTCTCTGCGCGATATTGCCTACAAAGCACTTCAGGTGCGAGAAACCATCACGCGAGAAAAGGGCGAAGAGCCTACTATCGAGGAGATTGCCAAAGCACTGGATCTCCCCAAAGAAGATGTGGTCTTTGCCCTGGACGCCATACAGGATCCGATATCTCTATATGAGCCTGTCTTCCATGATGATGGAGACGCTCTTTACGTCATGGATCAGATTCGAGACGACAAAAATACGAACGAAGACTGGTTGCAGCATATCGCACTCAACGAAGCCATGGAACAATTAGGAGAACGCGAACGGAAAATCCTGAACCTGCGTTTTTTTAAAGGAAAAACGCAGATGGAAGTCTCCGAAGAAATCCATATCAGTCAGGCGCAGGTCTCCCGCATCGAAAAAGCAGCCCTGAAAGAAATGCGCAAATGGCTATGATCAGCCATTTGCGCATTTTATGGTCTTCCACATGATAACAGCATCTTCTTGAGGCTTCTCATAATACTTCGGGCGTACTCCCGCCTCTGTGAAGCCATTCTGAATATATAAGGCTCTTGCTGCCTGATTGCTGATGCGTACCTCTAGTGTGGCATATAAAATTCCGCGGGCAGGATACTCTCTTTCCATGACTGCCAGGATTTCGCGAGCCACACCCTGGCGGCGCCATGCTTTCGCCACCGCCACATTCGTGATATGGGCCTCATCAAAAACCTGCCAATAGCCCCCATACCCAATCACTTGATTTTCCTCACAGGCCACGATGTAATGGGCCATCTGACTGTTCTCTCGAAGTTCTCGCAGCATGGATTCCCGGGACCAGGGCTGCGCGAAGCACTGCTCTTCAATAATAATCACCTGATTCAGATCTTCTTCCCGCATTGGACGATATTCTCTCATTCTTTCTGCTGCTCCTGATGTGCCAGTTTTTCTTCTCGTTCCCGTTCTGCCTGCGGTTTGCGCAAATATTCGATCTGCAGCGCATCCCCCGAAATATGCAGTCCCTCGGAGTATTTCCAGGCTCCCAGCGCAGCAACAGCCGCCGCGCTCGCATGCATCCGATGCGCTGGCGCCAATACCGCTGGCCGTAAGCGCTCCGCGTATAACGCAGCTCCGTCTCCTACCAGAACTGCCGGCTCCGCTTCGGCTGTCAGGCGCTCCCGGAGCGTCTCCACCGTAACAGCCTCTGGCTCCCATATGGTTTGCAATCGATCGTTCTCCCAACGATATACCGCCGTATACACCTGTCCCCTTCGCGCATCCATCATAGGAACGATACGTCCCGGCGCCAGCACCGCTTGATAAGCCAGCGCTTCCAGCGTGGAAAGAGGCACAAGGGGAATATCCAGTCCCAGCGCCAGGCCTTTCGCCGTAGCCGCGCCAATCCGAAGGCCCGTGAAAGAACCAGGACCGGCAGACAGTGCGATCGCAGTCAACGCCTCGGGTTCCACACTCACCGACTTCATGACCCGATCTATCATGGGCATCAGCGTCTCGGAATGGGTCAACATACCATTCACCATCTCTTCACTGATGATTTGCCCATCTCTCCATAACGCGGCTCCCGCCACCTTGGCAGCCGCTTCAATCCCCAATATCAACATAGTACCTCTTCATCTCTCCTGTATTCAATCTTTCGATAGTCCTCTCCCCGGCTTATGTCCTTACGAATTGTGATCCAGACCGTATCCGGAGGCATACTTTCTTTTCTCTGAGACGCCCACTCTACCAGGCATACGCCACCCGCCGCAAGATATTCCTCCCAGCCAATATCCCATAGATCATCCTCCTGCATGAGCCGATACACATCAAAATGAAAGAGGGGCAGCCGCCCCTCCCGATATTCATGCACAATCGTAAAGGTAGGGCTGGTGATCGCCTCCCGGATACCTAACCCACGGGCAAAACCGCGCGCAAATGCTGTTTTTCCTGCGCCCAAATCTCCATCTAGTCCATACACTTGTCCCGCAAGGGCCTCTCTTCCCATGCGTTCTCCCAATGCCTGTGTCTCCTCTTCCGAGACACTTTCCCAATATCCTGTTCTCATCCTGCTCTACCTGCCATGCCGCGGCTTGACTCCATATCCTCAAACTGAATCTTCCGCAGATCCTCATCATATTTTTTCATCAGTTCATCAATTCCATAGTCCACTTCCCCAGTATTGAGCTGATGAAATGCCTTCAAACGATCTACCTGCTTCTGCAGTTCTCCCTGCCTCTGCTCAGAAACATAGAGTGTGTCAAAATCAATTCGGAAATCGGATCCATTCGTCTCCAGATAGGCCAGGACATTACTCGCCTCCGCATAAAGCTCTTGTAGCAGCCGAATACAATTCGAATACCGCTCGCCAATCTCCTTTTTCACCTCCGGTTTCAGATAGGAATCATTCATCATACGCTGACCCTCCATCTTCTTCCGCTGGATCTCCCTCTGAATCTGATTGCGAGTCGCCCGGATCTTTTCCGTCATCGTCCGTTCTTCTCCGGTACCCTCCGCATCTTCCCATTCCTCTTCTCTCGGCTTTTTCGTTTTCTTGATTTCTCTTCCCTTGTCCTTCTTATTCCAATACTTCAGCAAGCCATAAATCGATGTCACAAAACCCAGAATGATTCCGCTGCCTCCGCCAACCACAAGCTCCTGCGGCGTGACCAACACGCCCCCCTGCATCCACGTCACCAAATACACGAACGCCACGACTGCCATGGTATAAAAAAATCCCTTACAAGCGCCGTCCAGGAGCCATCTGCGCAGTCTATGCTTTCCCTCTTTGTATCTTGGCAGGCGAAACAGGGCGCGGATTCCTAAAAAGTAAAATAAAAAGCTTGCGATTAATTCCATCCTGAGCCTTCCTCTCCATTTGTATTCAAGGTTCATTATACCCTATTTTTACGCAAGATTCAAGGAAAAACTGTTTTTTAATGTGATTATAAGGATTTCCAAACCGTTCCATTCGATTCTTACTATTGACATTCCCCTTAACCGAATGCTATACTGTTCGGGAAAAGAAGGAGGTATACTCATTATGACTGAACCCACGCAGAAAAAATCCCCTGTGCTGTTTTTGATTCGTATGATACAGGGAGCAATGATTGGGTTAGGCGCTGTACTCCCCGGTATCTCTGGTGGTGTTCTCAGCGTCGTCTTTGGAATCTATAAACCCATCATGGAACTCTTATCCAATCCTTTTAAAAACTTTAAGTCCCATGTTCCACCGCTGATTCCTGTCATCATCGGCGGTATTATCGGATTCCTGGGCATTGCACGACTCCTGGGCTTCTTCCTGAATCAATATCCTGATCCATCGGTCTGCCTTTTCATCGGGCTGATCGCAGGTATGATGCCATCCCTATTTCGTGAAGCGGGGGAACAGGGAGTTACAAAGGGATCCCACATTTCTCTTTTTGTCTGCATGATCGCAATCTTTCTGCTGCTCTCCGGACTGCAGATTGCTTCCGTAACCATCGAAGCCAATTTTGTTTCCTATTTATTCTGCGGCTTCTGTCTGGCGCTCAGCGTGATTGCACCCGGCATGAGCTTTTCCACGCTGCTGATGCCTTTGGGACTCTATACCCCCTTTATTGACGGAATTGGGCGACTGGACTTTCAGGTCCTAGTTCCTGCTGGCATCGGGGCTATTGTCACTGTCGTTTGCCTTGCTAAACTCATTAATGCCCTGTTTCAGCATTTTTATTCTATTGCTTTTCATGGCATTATCGGCATCGTCATCGCTGCAACCATCATGATCATCCCATTTTCCAGTTTTGTCACCTCGATTACAAGCTGCCTCATCAATATCATCTGCTTGGTCGTAGGTTTCATCGCTTCGTTACTATTGGATCGATGGAATAGCAAGATAAAAGCTGAGTCCATGTAAATTCATCGAAAGCCAGGATAAGAGATTTCTTATGCCTGGCTTTTTGAGTATACAAGTATACGCTTTCGACCAGGAGCCTGCCCGGATCCTGACTTTTTGAGTATACTGATTCTGCCTGAGTGCCGGCTTTTCGAGCCTGTTGTATACGCCCCAGACCAGGAGCCTACCCGGACCCTGAAAATCTGAGTATACAGCTCCTGCCCAGGGCCAGGCTCTTCGAGCTTCTGTATACGCCCTGAACCAAGAGCCTATCTGGGCCCTGAAAATCTGAGTATACAGGTCCTGCCCGGATCCAAGCTCTTCGAGCATGCTGTATACACCAGCGACCAGGAACCTATCTGGGCCCTGAAAATCTGAGTATACAGGTCCTGCCCGGATCCAGGCTCTTCGAGCATGTTGTATACGCCTCAGACCAGGAACCTGGCCGGGCTCCTGAAAATTTGAGTATACAGATTCTGCCCGGATCCAAGCTCTTCGAGCCTGTTGTATACGCCCTGAACCAGGAGCCTGTCCGGGCCCTGGAAATCTGAGTATACAGCCCCTGTCCAGGACCCAGCTCTTCAAGCATGCTGTATACACTAGCGACCAGGAGCCTATCTGGGCCCTGAAAATCTGAGTATACAAGTCCTGCCCGGATCCAAGCTCTTCAAGCATGCTGTATACGCCCCAGACCAGGAACCTGTCCGGGCCCTGAAAATCTGAGTATACAGCCCCTGCCCAGGGCCCGGCTCTTCAAGCATGCTGTATACACTAGCGACCAGGAGCCTATCTGGGCCCTGAAA
>CALBGL010000096.1 GCA_937892735.1 uncultured Clostridia bacterium
ATTCTGCGAAGTACCCCTTCAGATCTGCGTATAAATCCGTTCCAAAGAGAACAAATATTCTTAAAATTATACGCCTCTCTGCGATTCTGAAGCATACTTCTGTGGATCTGCGTATAAATCCATTTCAAAAAGAAACTAATATCTTCAAATTTATACGCATTCGTGAGATCGACGGCTAGCAAATCCCCAGAATGCGTATAACTCTGTAATATTTTCCCATTTTCAGCATCGTAAAAATAGAAACTCCCTAATTTATACGCAAATATGAGATCTGCAACGACAAACTCCTCGAAGTGCGTATAAATCGAAAAATCGAAACATCGCACGAGGCACATTTTCTTTATATATTTTAGGGGGACGCCGCTTTCGACGTCCCCCTTGCTGATACTTATTCTTCTTTTGCCTTGCGGATCTCTTTTGTTTGGATTTCCTCCCGTACCTGTTCGATGAAAGCGGCGAGATCCATACTGCCCGCGTCGCCATCGTAACGGCTGCGCATAGACACCTTGTGCTCTTCTTCCTCCTTCTGGCCGACGATCAGCATGTAGGGCACCTTCTCCAAACGGCTCTGGCGAATCTTATAGCCGATCTTCTCCGCATGCGTGTCGATCTCCGCGCGGATTCCGGCCGTCCGCAGTTCTTCAAGCACCTGCGCGCCGTATTCGAGATACTTATCCGAAATCGGCAGTACTTTCACCTGTACCGGCGCCAGCCAAGTGGGGAATGCTCCCGCAAAATGCTCGATCAGAATGCCGATGAAACGCTCGATAGAACCGAATACCACGCGATGGATCATGATCGGACGGTGCTTCTCTCCATCCGCTCCCGTATACTCCAGCTCAAACCGCAGCGGCAGCTGGAAATCCAGCTGAATCGTACCGCACTGCCAGGTCCTTCCGATGGAATCTTCCAGATGGAAGTCAATCTTCGGCCCATAAAAAGCGCCGTCGCCTTCGTTGATCACATAAGGCAGCCCCATATCGTCCAACGCGCTCCGCAGCGCATCCGTGGCCATCTCCCAGTCCTCATCGCTGCCCATGCTGTTATCCGGTCGCGTGGAAAGCTCCACATGATACTTGAATCCGAAGAGGCTATAAACCTCGTCAATCAGTTGCACCACACCCTTGATCTCGTCCTTGATCTGATCCGGCGTCATGAAAATATGGGCATCATCCTGCGTGAAGCAGCGTACCCGCATGAGACCATGCAACTGGCCGGACTTCTCGTGGCGGTGTACGATACCCAGTTCCCCCATCCGAATCGGCAGATCCCGATAAGAACGAGGTTCCGACTGATATACCATAATCCCGCCCGGGCAGTTCATTGGCTTAATCGCGTAGTCCTGCTCGTCGATCACCGTAGTATACATGTTTTCTTTATAATGATCCCAATGTCCCGATGTTTCCCATAACTTGCGGCTCAGGATGATGGGCGTGCTGATCTCCACATAACCGGCACGACGGTGAATCGCCCGCCAGTAGTCCAGCAGCGTGTTTTTCAGCACCATGCCGTTAGGCAGGAAGAAAGGAAAGCCCGGACCTTCCTCACGCATCATGAACAGGCCCTGTTCCCGGCCCAATTTCCTATGATCACGCTTCTTGGCCTCTTCGATTCTTGCCAGGTACTCGTCCAGTTCCACTTTCTTCGAAAATGCCGTTCCATAGATTCTTTGCAGCATCTTATTATGCTCATCTCCACGCCAGTAGGCGCCTGCAAGGCTCGTCAGCTTAAAGGCCTTAACGGGCTTCGTCGTCATCAGGTGGGGACCCGCACACAGATCGGTAAACTCGCCCTGCGAATAGAAGCTGATCTCTTCGCCTTCTGGCAAGTCTTCGATCAATTCTACTTTATACGGCTCCGCCTTCTCCTTAAAATACGCGATGGCTTCCTCCCTCGGCATCGTATAGCGCTTGATCTCAAGGTTTTCCTTGACGATCTTCTTCATCTCCTCTTCAATCTTCTCCAGATCTTCCGCTGTGAACGGCGTCTCCCGATCCACATCATAATAAAAGCCTTCCGCGATGGAAGGGCCGATCGCGAGCTTGGTCTCCGGGTAGAGTCTCTTGATGGCCTGCGCCATGATATGCGACGCCGTATGACGAAACGCACCCTTCCCCTTTTCGTCGCTAAACGTCAGGATATTCAGCTCACAGTCATGATCGACTATCGTTCGCAGATCCACAACCTCTCCATCCATTTCTCCCGCCGTTGCCATTCGGGCTAAACCCTCGCTGATATCCAGCGCGATCTCGTACACGCTCTTGGGCTCCTGATACTCCTTACAGGAACCGCCTTTCAGTGTGATCTTCATCTTCCTCTTCCTTTCTTCCACATTTTTCCGTGCCGCTCCGTCGGAAACAAAAAAGACATTCCACCGGAATGTCCCTCTATCTCGAAATCAACGCCCACACAGAAACACTCCATACAGGGACGGGAAATACCCGCGGTTCCACCCTGCTTGTTTTCCATGGAAAACCATCTTCATTCATAGGATGATAACGGAATCACCGGACCGTATTGGGGCCGCTCTGAGGTGGTCTTCATGCGAACTCTTCGGAAGCGCTTACAGCCCGCGGCACTTCTCTCTGGGCCAGATCATTCGCATTACTCTTCTCATCAACGCATTATCCCTTATTTGAGAACACTTCCATTATAAACTTCCCTCCGTCAAAAGTCAAGATCCCTTTTTCTTTTACGCAATTTTCTCCTTTTTCTAACATGGATTATAAAATTTTAACAAATTCTTTACAGGAGAGTTTTTTTCCGTTATAATAGAGATATATGCGGGGACTGCCCTCCTGCATACATACTCTGAACCTGTAGGTGATATGATTTGACAGTAGAATTTATGGATTTCTTACAACAATTGGCAGGCAATCCACTCCTGATGATCACGGTCATATTGACTCTCGGCGTTATCCTGGTCAATGGCTGGACCGATGCTCCCAACGCGATTGCCACATGCGTATCCACTCGGGCCATGAAGGCATCCAGCGCCATCCTGATGGCTGCTGTATTCAACTTCTTGGGTGTACTGGTCATGACCATGATCAACTCCAACGTGGCCATGACGATCTACAATATGGTGGACTTTGGCACTAATACCGGAGACGCCACGATTGCCCTGTGTGCCGCCCTCTTTGCCATCGTGCTCTGGGCTACCGTCGCATGGAAATTTGGGATTCCTACCAGTGAAAGCCACGCGCTGATCGCTGGCCTTTCCGGCGCCGCGATTGCTCTGCATGGCAACCTCAGCGGCATCAATCCTTCCGAGTGGGTAAAAGTTCTTTATGGTTTGCTTCTCTCCACCTTCCTTGGTTTTTCTTTCGGCTTTATCTGTACCCGGATCATTGAGTTTCTTTTCCATGGTGTCGATCGCCGTAAGGCCAATCCCAAATTCAAGAAGGCACAGGTAGCCGCCGGCGCGGCAATGGCCTTTATGCATGGCGCTCAAGACGGGCAGAAGTTTATGAGCGTATTCCTATTGGGTATCTTTCTTGTGAATGGAGACAGTCAGACCAATCAGTTCGTGATTCCGATTTGGCTGATGGTATTGTGTTCCGTCGTCATGGCCTTTGGTACTTCTATCGGAGGATACCGTATCATCAAGTCTGTCGGACTGGATATGGTACATCTGGACACGTATCAGGGATTTGCCGCGGATCTGGGCGCCGCAGGATGTCTGCTCCTATCCTCCCTCACGGGTATCCCTGTGAGTACCACCCACACAAAGACGACTTCCATCATGGGCGTCGGCGCTTCCAAACGTCTGTCTGCCGTCAATTGGAAAATTGTGAAGGAAATGTCTTTGGCCTGGGTCTTTACGTTTCCCGGCTGCGGCCTTCTGGGATTCATCGTCGCCAAGGTCTTTATGTACATATTCTAAAACGCAAGGAGAAGAGCTATGAGTTTTATGAGACACAAACAAGATTATGATTATTTCGATTCTTTCTGTCAAGTGGGAAAACTGGCCAGCGACTCCGCTGAGTATCTGCATCGCGCCATCACCTCGTTTCAAGTTGAGAAGATCAACACCTATGTAGAAGAGATGCACAAGTTGGAGCATGCCGCCGACGAAAGAAGACATGAATTAAATAAACAACTAGCCCGAGAATTCATGCCGCCCATCGAACGCGAAGACATCTCCACACTGTCCCAGGAGCTGGATAACGTAGTAGACTCCGTAGAGGATATTATTCGGAAGATCTATATGTTCAACATTGAAGAGATGCGTTCCGAAGCCCTGGAATTTGCCCAGCTGATCATGGACACCTGCGCCGTTTTCTATAAGCTGCTGCAGGAATTTGCCGACTTTAAGAAATCCAAAAAGATCCAGCAGTATATCATCGAGATCAACACGCTGGAAAATAAGGGAGACAAGCTCCATACCGATTCGATCCGCCGCCTGTTTACGGATACAGTTTCGCCGCATGCTCTCCTGGCTTGGACTGTCATCTTTGACGCCATGGAAAACGCGCTGGATGCCTGCGAGAATACCGCCGATATCATTGACAGTACGATCACAAAGAACACCTGATAAAATAAAAAAAAGAGAGCCGCTTCATTCTGAAAACCGATGATGAAGCGGTTCTTCGCTTATGCTCACTCACAAATCCAGGATCTCTCCGCATAGGAGTGTATCCTGGATTTTTTGTTTACTTCTCCCGAATGTGGATGACCGTCTGTGTGCCTTCCTCGCTCTCCACATCACAGGGCAGCGCTATGCTCATCTCTCCGCTTCCGAACAGAAAGCCACTGCATTCCTCTTTTCCGATATCGATTTTGAAGCTTTGATCCTGTTCAAAATCATATAGGTATACATTTCCCTCTCCTGAACTTACAGTATACACCACATATCGATCACCCAGTCCCCTAAATGAAAACGCATCCGGCAGTATACGTAACTCCCCTGTCCTATCATTCTTCGCGTATTTTATAAGACAGCTGGAGCGATAAACCACCCATTCTCCAACAAGGTCCACCGTCGTTGGTTCTTCCGTATCATATTTGAAATCCAGAGGCATCTCATAGATCTCTTTCGTCTTCAGGTTATAGCGCAGCGCGTACCATTGCCTGCCATCGTAATCGGCCCCATACACCTCATCGCCCCTTCCGAGAAGTTGAAGATTCAGTTTTCCCACCTGGAAAAGCGCCGTCCACGTGTCTGTCCGGGGATCGTATCCACAGACCGTTCCGTACTCCTGCCCCTTATAATCCAGCTCCACGATCAATTGATCCTGCATGGCAAACACATCGGGTTCTGTTTCCACCGCCGAATTCTCCTTGGAGTTTAGGATCTCATGGGGCGTCTCCGGTTCGCTCAGAGGCACATAGTAGAGACTCCATTCGGTTCCCATGGGGGTATGCTCGCTCCAGAACAGATAGGACTCTGTCAGCATGACGTCCTGGATAAAATTTCCATTTTGTGCCTTCTGTTCGAACATGAACCGAAGCCCGTCATCCTCCCTTTTATACACCACCATTCGTCTCTCATCGCCTTTGCCCTCCATGATCAGCCAGTCGCCTCTGCAATAGGCATCCGAAGCCTGCGCCGCGGGAACCTCTTCCGTTATGATTTCCACGTCTGTCAGGATCGACGCGTCAAAATCGGAAAGCGGATTGTCATTCCTTCTCTCCCACCGCCAGTCGTATGCTTCCATACGATCTCGCCCGATTTCTTCCTGATCCGGCGTATGGGGCTTTCTCGGAAACTCCCCTTCTCGAAGCACCCACAGGCTTTTTACTTCCTCCGCCGACGCGCTGCTCTCCTCCACAACGGAAGAAGGCTCGGATGCCTGGCTATTCCGCGGTTCCGACGTCTCGCAGCCAGTCATAACCATCATAAACAGCACCAGACACAATGATATCGCTTTTCTCATAGTATCCCCCTTATCATCGCCATGGGATAATAACCACTTTCTATCCCCCAGGCTAAACAATTGTATAAAACGGTGGGGAATCCACATTCCCCACCGAATCCTTAATTACAATAGACCAGATTGTGATAGCTGATCTTAGACAGCGCCTCAATCAACTCATCCATCTTAACTATATGATCTCCATAATATGCATCCGAATAATGCGGATCCTGAAGACGCACCCTCGTATTCGCCGTTGTCGCATAGGTGTTCGCGTCAAAGTAGATCCCTGTTCCGGTTATATAATGTATATATTCATCTTCATTATAATAGTACAGAGACTCGGTATTCACAAGATAGATCACCGCGTTATTCTTTTCATGAGACGTGTAGATATTGTACGAAGGATTGCTGTTGCTCACATGCATCAATTTCCAAGTATTCCCCGAAAAAGCCTGTAGTGTCGCCGGCATATTATAGATAGACGTCGCCTGATCGATATCCGTCCTTAGATAGGAGGATGAAGCCAACGTCTTCTGCTTGGCCGTATCATTGGCTCCCGGCAC
>CALBGL010000097.1 GCA_937892735.1 uncultured Clostridia bacterium
CCTGTAGTACCGCCGCCGGTCCGCAATAATAGCCGTTCGATTGCCTGACGCCGACGGGATATACCAAATAGCTATCATCTACAATGGTAGATGCCGGCATTATCTGCGGTACCTCTTCCTCAATAATCCCTTCTCGAAGGAGTCTTTCATACTCCGCCTGGGCCTCCTCCGGCGTCAGCATGAGTACGCCCGTGTTCCCGCTATTCTCCTGTGCAAACACAGGATACGTTCCACATAACAATACCAGTACTATGGCAATGCACATCGTTTTTTTCATTTTGAACCCTCCTGTATTGAATTTTCATTGTCCGCTTGTTTTGCAACACATTTTCAAGGGCAGGGCGGCCACCCGTCTCATAGACACAGATATCTCTTCCCCCGAAAACGTCTTGCTTCGCCATGCTCAGAATACGATCTTCGTATACCTTTCTTCCATCTTGTCCATGGGTCTATACCTCTCTTTCGTAGGTTGGATCCTATAGGATGTTCTCTAAGTTTAGTATACCCCTTTCTTCTCTATTTTTCAACAATTTATTCAAATATATCAGGCAGAATTTTAAATTCCCTCTCTCCGCAAATAAAAAAGGAAGCGCTGCTCACCGATGAATCGCTCATCATTTCGCAACGCTCCCCTTCTTTTGCCATCAGCGCTCTTTTCCAAAGAACAGAAGCCCCAGGGCGCCGGGTCCGGAATGGACACCAATACTGGGATTCACATCCCCAATCATGATGTTTTCGATGCCAAAACGCTCCGTCACCTGCTTGGCCACAAACTGTGCATCCTCCAGACAATCGCCATGCACAATGGCCACCATATCGTTGAGCGCCTCATACCCCGGCATCTTTTCCGCCATGTAATCGACCAGGGCCGTCAGGGATTTCTTACGTCCCCGCACCGTACCGGCCGCCTCCAGCTTCCCCTCCGGCGTCAGCTTCAATACCGGTTTCAGGTTGAGCACACTGCCCACCACGGCCGTTGCCTTAGATACACGGCCGCCCCGCTGCAAATGAAACAGGTCATCCACCGTAAACTTCACGCAGACATGAGCGGCGTTCTCCACCAGCCAGTCTCGGACTTCCGCCAGCGCCTTTCCCTGTGCCTGCATCGTAAGCGCCTTATTGACCAACAGACCCTCTCCCAGGGATACGCACAGGCTGTCCACCACCTCGATCGCCGCGTTCGGATACTCCTCTTCTACCAACTGCTTGGCTACCATCCGCACGATATCACAGCTCCCGCTGAGTGCGGATGAAAAGCTGATATAGAGGATGTCCTTTCTTGCCTCCAGAATCTCCCGAAACGTCTTTTCCACGACGGCGGGATTGACCGCCTGACTCTTCGGCATACTCCCTCCCCGCATCATGCGGTAAAACTCCGCAGGAGAAGGCCCTGCGGATCCCTCGTAAATCTCTTCTCCAATCGAATAATACTGCGGCACCTCCACGAGACCATGCTCCTTCACATAGCTCTGCGGCAGGTCCGAGTTGGTATCTGTGACGATCTGATATGTTCTCATGCTATTCTCTCCTCAAATGCTAGGATGGAAGGCACTGCCTCCTGGGAGATATTATACTATATATCCGCCTTGTCATACAAGTCCCTATTGCAAATTGGCTCCCTCTGCCCGCATTTTTTTGTTGCTTCATGATATCAGTTGTGATACTATTATAAGGAAGAAAAAGAAATGAGGGAATGTTACGATGAAAATTGTTCTGCAGCATATCACCAAAACCTTTCCCGGCAGGGGAAAGAAAAATACAACCGATGTAGTGGCTGTCTCAGATTTTTCCTTTGAGATTCCGGATGGTCAGCTAGTCGGGCTGCTGGGGCCTTCCGGATGCGGCAAAAGCACCACCTTAAACATGATCTGTGGACTGGAAAAACCCACATCCGGCCATATCTTCTTCGGCGATCAGGATGTCACGACTCTGCCCGCGGAGAAACGCGGCGTGGGAATGGTGTTTCAAAACTACGCGCTATACCCGCATCTTACGGTAGAAGATAACATTCTGTTCCCCCTGGAAAACCTGAAAGGAAAGGACAAGCTTTCTAAGGCAGAGATGCAAAAACGCGTACAGGACGCGGCGTCCCTGGTGCAGATTGAAGAACTGATGGAACGCAAGCCCAGTGAGCTTTCCGGAGGGCAGCAGCAGCGCGTCGCCATCGCCAGGGCGCTGGTTAAGATGCCGCATGTACTTCTTCTGGACGAGCCCCTATCCAATCTGGACGCGAGACTCCGGCTACAGACACGGGAAGAGATCCGTAAAATCCAGCGCGCCACGGGCATCACGACCGTATTCGTCACACACGATCAGGAAGAGGCCATGAGCATCTCGGATCAGATCGTGGTGATGCGCCAGGGCGTCATCCAACAGATCGGAAAACCCCAGGACGTCTATGATGACCCGGCCAATCTCTTTGTCGCACAATTCCTGGGCACACCGCCTATCAACGTATTCGAGGGTCTCATAAAGGACGAGATGCTGTATCTCGCGGAAGATCCAGTCCTTTCCGTTCCTGGCCTTTCCGATCAGGAAGTCTGGGTGGGAATCCGGCCGGAAGGCTTCCTGCCGCAGGAAGATGGACCGCTCCACTGCAAGCTGAGTGCTGTGGAAGTGATGGGACGGGATATCAGCGTGATCGCTACGCATCCTGCCAGTGTAACGCCTACCATCCGCTCAATCATCGCCTCGGATCATGTGATTCATCCGACGACCACCGACATTCACTTTGCGATCAAGCCGCATAAGCTGCACTTGTTCCACAAAAAGACGCAGACACGTATTTATAAGGAAGGAGAGCGTTCATTATGAAAAAGGCATGGCTCTATCTGCTGCCGGCCCTCCTGTTTCTAGGCGTATTCATGATCTATCCTCTGATCGACGTGTTCATCTACTCCTTTGAAGAGGGCTATAACTTTGCCTCCCAGACCTATTTCGGCACCGGCCTGTATAACTATTCCTATGTACTCCATGATCCGTATTTCCTGCAGGCCATCCAGAACACCTTCATCCTGACGGCGATCACCGTGCCCGCCTCGACGATTCTCTCTCTGTTGATCGCCCTGGGTCTCAGCAAAACCAAGCCGTTACGGAACCTATATCAGACCGTATACTTTCTGCCCTATGTGACGAATACGCTGGCGGTGGGACTGGTCTTCATGGTGCTGTTTCAACAGACGGAATACTCGGATGGCCTTGTGAATCTTCTGATCCAATGGTTCGGCGGAGAATCCGTAGACTTTATCGATGGGCCCTACTGGGCTAAGATGATGGTCCTGTGTCTATACACCATCTGGATTGTCATGCCCTTCAAGATCCTCATTCTGACCAGCGCGCTGGCCTCGGTCAACGAGGAATATTACAAGGCGGCCCGAGTCGATGGGACTTCGGCCTTCCGTACGTTTCGTAAGATCACTCTGCCCATGATCTCTCCCATGATCTTCTATCTGGTCGTCACCGGCTGCATCGGCGCCTTTAAGGCATACAGCGACGCGGTAGCTCTTTTCGGGACAGATCTGAACGCAGCAGGTATGAACACGATTGTGGGTTATGTCTACGATATGCTGTATGGCGATGGCGGTGGATATCCTTCCTATGCTTCCGCCGCGGCCATCATCCTGTTCGTGATCGTGCTGACTATCACCTGTATCAATCTGCTGGTCAGCCGCCGGCACGTCCATCACTAAGGAGGGATCTGGTTATGGATAAGCATTCACAAAACATCGATTTTCAGAAAGCACAGAAGGCAGGCGAACATCGCAGGATCCTTTCCAAAGTCGTCCTCTACTTTCTTCTGACTCTCTGGGCTCTCATCGTTCTGTTTCCTTTTTATTGGATGGTTCTGACTTCGTTCAAGAGCTACGCTTCCTATAATGCCGAGGTTCTCCCCACCTTCTTCAGCCTGTCTCCCACATGGGAAAACTATGTGAACGCCTTTACCGCCGTTCCTCTGGGACGTTATCTTCTTAATACACTGATCTTCACACTGGCTACGACCGCGATCATGATTGTTGTGATCACGCTGGCGGCCTATGCCTTTGCCAGACTCCGTTTTCGCGGAAAGAATGCGCTATTCACGCTGTTTCTGTCTCTGATGATGATTCCCACAGAATTGGTCATGATTACCAACTTTGCCACGATCACCAACCTGGAGCTGCGCAATACGTTCTGGGGGCTGATCCTTCCGTCCGTCACGAGCGTCTTCTATATTTATCTGCTCAAAGAGAACTTCGAGCAGGTGCCGGATGAACTCTATTACGCCGCGAAAGTTGACGCCACTTCGGATCTGAAGTATCTGTGGAAGGTGATGATTCCCATCTGCCGTCCTACGATCATCACGATCATCATTCTGAAGATTATCGAATGCTGGAACTCCTATGTATGGCCGCGCCTCATCACCGATGATCCGACCATGTATCTGGTTTCCAATGGGATTCAGGAGATTCGGGAAAACGGTTTTGGCCGGGAAAATATTCCCGCCATGATGGCCGCAGTGGTGGTCATCTCGGTTCCTCTGATTATCCTGTTTTTAATCTTCCGCAAGAAGATCATGTCCGGTGTATCGAGAGGAGGGACAAAAGGATGAGAAAGTATGTCTCCTGTATCCTCTGCTTCCTGCTTCTGACGCTGTGTCTTTCCGGCTGTCATGGCAATACACAGGATCTGTCGGCCTTTGAAGTGCCCGAAACCTTCGACACTTCGCGCCAGTATGAGATCACCTTCTGGGCCAAAAATGACACGAACGCCACGCAGACCACCATTTACAAAGAGGCCATCGAGAACTTCGAAAACCTGTATCCCAATATCATCGTCACACTCAAACTGTACACGGACTATGGCGATATTTATAATGATGTGATCACTAATATTTCCACCGGCACGACGCCGAATGTGTGCATCACCTATCCAGATCATATCGCCACCTATATGACCGGCGATAACACCGTGGTGCCTCTGGATACGTTGCTTACGGATGAAACCTATGGTTTGGCCGGCAGCGAGCTGCTATTCGACTCGCCGACTGCGGACGAAATCATCCCGCAGTTTCTTGCGGAATGCCAGATTGGCGGTCGGTACTACGCCCTTCCCTTCATGCGTTCCACAGAGGCCTGTTACATCAACAAGACCTCTGTGGAAGCGCTGGGCTATACATTACCGGAAACACTGACCTGGGATTTCATCTGGGAAGTCTCTGAAGCAGCCATGGCTCAGGATACCGACGGCAATTTCCTGGTCAATGGACAATCTGTAATGATTCCTTTCATCTATAAATCTACGGATAACATGATGATTCAGATGTTGCGGCAATTGGACGCCGGATATTCCACCGATGCCGGAGACATCGAACTCTTTAACGATACCACCAGGGATCTCCTGTATACCATCGCGAAACACGCCGGGACACGGGCTTTCTCTACCTTTAAGATCTCCAGTTATCCCGCGAATTTTCTAAATGCCGGACAATGCATCTTTGCCATTGATTCCACCGCGGGCGCCACTTGGATGGGTACGGAGGCTCCTCTCACCGATATTTCGGAAGAGTCTCTGGTCGATTTTGAAATCGAAGTCATGCCGATCCCTCAGTTCGACACAGAATATCCGCAGATGATCTCACAAGGGCCGTCGATCTGTATCTTCAACAAAGATGATCCCCAGGAAGTCCTGGCTTCCTGGCTTTTCACCCAGTATCTTCTGACGAATGATGTGCAGATTGCGTATGCCGAGACCGAAGGCTACGTGCCCGTCACCTCGAAGGCTCAAAACTCCGAAACCTACCAGGACTACCTGTCCCGGGCCGGTGAAGATAATAACCAATATTACGACGTGAAGATCCAGGCTTCCCAGCTTCTTCTTGATCATATGGATGATACCTTTGTCACTCCAGTCTTCAACGGTTCCACGTCTCTGCGGAATGCCGCCGGAGAACTGATCGAATCTGTCACCAAGTCCATGCGGCGTGGTGAGACCGTGGATGATTCCTATATAGATTCCTTGTTCGACGAGGTTTCTTCCTTATACCATCTGGATCAAGCCGAAGGACTTTCATCCGGCAAGGCTGACCTGGGTCCTCTGCCACAGACCGCTGTCATTCTGTTATGCGTTCTCGCTGCGGTCTGGGTGTTGATTCTCCTGTATGCGCTATGGCAATGGAGAAGTTCTCGCAGGAAAAAGAAGGCATAACTTCTTAAAAAAACTTGATTTTCCGGGCTCTCTGTTCTATAATAGATGCGTTGCGGAAACCGCAACAAGAATTTTTGAGGAGGAGAATCAAAAATGAAAAAAGGAATATCATTGCTGCTTGTCATGCTGATGGCATTCGCGATGACCGCCTGCTCCAACGATACAGGAAACAGTTCAGCAGTACAGAACAGTTCTGTGGCGCAGGATAGCTCTGTAGCCGAAGAAAGTTCCGCGGCTGAGGAGAGTGTGGCGGAAGAAAGCTCTGCGGCTGAGGAAAGCGTGGCAGAAGAAAGCTCCGCGACCGATGCACAGGTAGAAGTAATGAGCTATGAAGAGTACATGGCCGCCGAGTTAGACAGCGAGGTTTGCGTAGAGACATACGTGCAGGCTAAACAGTCTTACTATGCGGAGCAGCAGACCGCGACCCTGTATACCCAGGATGAGGACGGCGCTTACTTTGTCTATGACGCCGCCATCTCTCAGGAAGATTACGATAAGTTGGTACCGGGCACCAAGATCCGTGTCACCGGCTATAAGGCGGAGTGGTCCGGCGAAGTTGAGATCATGGATGGTACCGTAGAGGTTCTGGACGGCGAAGATACTTTTGTCGCAGAGGCTCTGGATGCTACGGATCTTCTGGGCACCGACGAATTGATCGATCATCAGAACCAGTTTGTATCCTTCAAGGGACTGGAAGTTGTCGCGAGCGTTGATGAGACCAATGGCAATGCAGAGGTTCCGTTCCTGTACAACTATAATGGTTCCGGTACCGAAGGCGACGACCTGTACTTCAATGTGTCCAAGGATGGAGAAACCTACACATTCGTCGTCGAATCCTATCTGTGCGACAGCACGACGGATGTATATAAGGCAGTGCAGAATCTTGCCATCGGCGATGTGATCGACATGGAGGGGTATCTATACTGGTATGAGGGTGTAAATCCTCACATCATCTCCGTGACGCCTGCGGCATAATCTGAAAAATTTCAAAAAAAGAACGTGTTCCCTCATCCAATTGGGTGAAGAAATACGTTCTTTTTTATATTCCAAATTACCCTTCCCACCATATCCTCATATCGCTGCGCTTTACAAGGGTTTCCAAAACGACGAGATCGACTTTCTCATTCGTCCATTTGCACTCGCTGAAAAAGGCGGTGTTTTTATTTTATACCAGAGATAAAAAAGGAACTGCCGCACTCGTAGATTCTGGATCTACTCCCGCAACAGCTCCTTCGTCTGTATAATAAGTTACTCCAACTCAAAGGCGCCGGTATACAGCTGATAATACTTGCCTTTCTGCTCGATCAGCTGCTCATGCGTTCCCCGTTCGATAATGTGACCATGCTCCAATACCATGATAACGTTGGAGTTCTTGACCGTAGACAGGCGGTGCGCGATGACAAATACGGTGCGTCCTTTCATCAGCGCATCCATTCCCCGCTGCACAATCGCCTCTGTACGCGTATCGATCGAAGATGTGGCTTCATCCAGAATCATGACCGGGGGATCCGCCACCGCCGCGCGGGCGATGGACAGGAGCTGGCGCTGTCCCTGCGACAGATTGCTGCCGTTTCCAGACAGCATCGTCTGATAACCTTCCGGCAGGCGCGTGATAAAATCGTGGGCTCCGGCCAACTTCGCCGCGTCCATACATTCCTCATCCGTCGCGTCCAGACGGCCATAACGAATATTGTCCATGACCGTTCCTGTAAACAGATTCGTATCCTGCAGCACCATTCCCAGAGAACGCCGCAGATCCGCCTTCTTGATCTTATTGATATTGATGCCGTCATAACGGATCTTTCCATCCTCGATATCATAAAAACGGTTGATCAGGTTTGTAATCGTGGTCTTTCCGGCGCCGGTCGCGCCCACAAAGGCTACCTTCTGTCCCGGTTCTGCATATAAGGTGATATCATGCAGAACGATCTTCCCGGGATCATAACCGAAGTCTACGTCCTTCATACGCACATCGCCGGCCAGCCTCGTATACGTCACCGTACCGTCCGCCTGATGCGGATGCTTCCAGGCCCATACGCCCGTCCGCTCTGTACACTCGACTAATTCTCCGTTTTCCACCCGCGCATTGACCAATGTCACATATCCATCATCAACTTCTGGCTCCTGATCCAACATCTCGAAGATACGGCCCGTACCGGCAAGTCCCATAACGATGGCATTGACCTGATTCGATACCTGGTTGATATTGCCCGCAAACTGCTTTGTCATGTTCAGGAATGGAACCACCACGCTGATGTTCAGCGCCATGCCCGAAATACTCAGATTGGGCGTGCCGCTCACCAGAAGGATTCCTCCCACCAGCGCAACGATCACATACAAGACGTTTCCCACATTATTTAAAATCGGCCCCAGCGTATTCGCGAACTTATTCGCCTTCTCCGATTCCTCAAAAAGCTTATCATTGATCCTATCGAAATCCTTCTTGCTCTCTTCCTCATGACAGAAGACTTTCACGACCTTCTGTCCATTCATGATCTCCTCGATGAAACCCTCTTCCTTACCCAAGGCCACCTGCTGATAAGCAAAATGCCTAGCGGAACTGCCCCCCACTTTTTTCGTAATCATCAGCATGACGATTACGCCCGCCAAAACGACCAGCGCCATCCATACGGAGAAATACAACATGATGCTGAAGATCGTCAATACCGTGATAACAGAAATCAGCAGCTGCGGAAAACTCTGTGAGATCATCTGACGCAGCGTATCGATATCATTCGTATAATGGCTCATGATATCGCCATGATTATTACGATCAAAATACCGAACCGGCAGATTCTGCATCTGGCCAAACATCTTCTCACGCATCTTCATCAGAGATCCCTGCGTGATAATGGCCATCATCTGATTGAATGCGAAGCCTGAGATGAGGGACAGCACATAGAAAAATGCCAAAATCCCTACGAATCCCAGAATTTGACTCCCTACCTGACTCCAGTCGCCGCTCTGCCAACTCTGCTCCACGAGTGCGATGACATTTTGCATGAACACCGCGGGAATCGAACTGACAATGGCATTAAAGATAATGAAAACAATAACCAGCGGCAGCATGACCGGATAGAAGGAAAAGAGCTCCTTCATCAAACGAATCGTAATACTCTTCTTATTCTTCTGCATCATGATCACCTGCCTTATTCTGAGAAGTATAGACTTCCTGATAAATCGCGTTTGTCGCCATCAGCTCCTGATGCGTACCGATCGCCTGGATCCTTCCGCCATCCATGACGATGATGCGATCCGCATCTTCCACAGAAGCCGTACGCTGCGCGATGATGATTTTAGTAGTCTCCGGAATATATTCCCGCATGGCCTTTCGAATCATCGCGTCCGTCCGCGTATCCACCGCACTGGTGGAATCATCCAGAATCAAGATCTTGGGCCTCTTCAGCAACGCTCTGGCGATACACAACCGTTGCTTCTGTCCCCCCGATACATTCGCGCCGCCCTGCTCGATATATGTATCATATTTCTTCGGAAACTGCTGGATGAACTCATCCGCCTGCGCCAGTCTGCATGCCTCTTCCAGCTCCTCGTCCGTGGCGTCCAAGTTCCCCCAGCGCAGGTTTTCCTTAATCGTGCCGGAGAAGAGAATATTCTTCTGCAGTACCACAGCCACCTGGTTTCGAAGAGACTCTACATCATACTGACGCACATCGACGCCGCCCACCTTGACCGATCCCTCCGTCGCTTCATACAGCCGGGAAATCAACTGAATCAGAGAGGACTTAGAAGAACCAGTCCCTCCGATAATTCCGATGGTTTCTCCCGAACGGATATGCAGATTAATATCCGCCAGCGCCATACGCTCCGCCTTTTTAGAATACTTGAAACTTACATTATCAAAGTCGATAGAACCATCCTTCACCTCATAAATCGGATTGTCCGGGTCTACAATCGTACTCTTCTCCCGCAGCACTTCCACAATACGCTGTGCCGACTCTGTCGCCATCGTAATCATGACAAACACCATGGAAAGCATCATCAGGCTGCTCAGAATCATAAAACTATAGGTCAGCAAGGAAGAAAACTGTCCCACATCCAAGTCCAATCCCCGAGATGTGATAATCGTATAGGAACCAAAGGAAAGGACGAACACCATAACCGCATAGATACAGAACTGCATCAGCGGATTATTCAGCGCCAGAATACGTTCCGCCTTTGTGAAATCGCCGCATACATCTTCCGCGGCCCGGTTGAACTTCTGCTTCTCATAGCCTTCCCGCACATAGGACTTCACCACACGAATGCCCTTCACATTCTCCTGAATAGAGCTATTCAGCGCATCATATTTCTTGAATACCCGCTTAAAAAGAGGCATCGTCTTACGTGCCACCAAAAATAGTCCAATTCCCAAAAGAGGCGCGACAATTAAGAAAATAAAAGCCATCCGTCCTCCCATGATAAATGCCATAGCAAACGCGAAAATGAGCATCAACGGACTCCGGATCGCCGTACGGATGATCATCATATAGGCAAACTGCACGTTACTCACATCCGTCGTCATCCGCGTCACCAATGAGGATGTAGAGAATTTGTCAATATTCTCAAAAGAATAGTTCTGGATCGCGTAAAACATATCTTTCCGCAGGTTTTTCGCCAGTCCGCAGGAAGCGGTTGCGCAGGTGGATCCTGCCAGCGCACCGAACATCAGGGATAATCCCGCCATCACAACTAAGACCAAACCATAACCCACAATGACTCCAAGGTCACAGCCCGCCTTGATCTGGTTCACTAATTCCGCAATGATAAACGGAATAACGCACTCCATTACAACCTCCATGGAAACCAGGATCGGGGTCGCGATGGATACCTTTTTATACTCTCGAATACTTTTTGCCAGTTCTTTGACCATTGCACACTTCCTTCTTTCCCTTTTGTCAAAAAAAAGTATTTATCAAATCACTCATTTGATAAACACTATGATAGCATCTTTATTATAATCGATCTGAATTTTAATGTCAAGGTACCTTTTTATTTCCCCTTGTATTTTTGTAGATTTTGTGATAAGATACAAATAAAAAACTTGCAAAGGATGAATTTCTATGGATAATCACCTGAACCTCTGCGGTCTATGGGAGTTTGCATATCGCGCGGACCGCTCTTTCGACCTGACGCACCTTCCTTCCGATCTGGAATTTTGTACAGAAATGCCGATTCCAGGCTATTGGGATGATCATATCGACCGGCTGAAAACTACATCTGTCTGGTCCCGGGATGTTCGTTTTAATCCAGGTTATCGCATGATCGAGTATCCATTGGGTACCGGCAAGCCCTTTGACACCTCTCTTCCTTTTCTGCTGGGAAATGGCTGGTATCGACGCCGGATACAGATTCCCGCGGATTGGGAGAATCATGTCGTTCTGCTGCGCATCGCCGGCGCAAAGATGGATCTGGCGGTGTGGATCAATGGAAAACCCGTCATACTGCACCAAAACCATCTTGTCGGTCTTTGTCTTCCTATTCAAGATATGCTTTTTCCCGGCCAGACGAACGAACTGATTCTGGGCGTCAGCAATCTCCGCCAAAACCTGATCGGCTGCGAAACCCGGGGATACAAAGGGTTCAGCGCTGGAATCTACGGTCCCGTCAGCATCGAAGTCAGTCCGCATTATGCCATAACTGACCTCTATGTCTATCCGGATTCCGATCTGTCCACACTGCACATGGAAGTAGAAGGAACCGGACTTGAATCCTCTTCCCTCCGTTTTCATTGGAAGATACAGGAAAGTCCCGATTCCAGTCCGATCCTGCAAGGAATCGCCGAGGCCGCGCGTTTTTCCTGTTCTGCCCGCGATCTGACACCCTGGTCGGAACAGAATCCTATCCTTTATTATTTGGAGATACAGGCCTACCTGGGAAATACCCCCTGCGGCAAGTACGCTCAACGTTTTGGACTTCGCCGCATGCAGACACAGGGACAAGCCATTCTTCTCAATGGCATCCCGACTCTGCTTCGCGGTCTTACTGAACACGGCTATTTCCCCTTGACCTGTACGCCTCCAATGGATAAAGTCTATTATCGCAGAGCCGTTCGAAGATATCAGGAAATCGGCTTTAACTGGATTCGTTTTCATACTACAGTCCCTCATGAGGCATATCTGGAAGCCTGTGATGAATTGGGCATGCTTGTGCAGGTAGAAGCACCAAATGGTTTTGACGAAACGCTCTGGGAACAGATTCTTCGCCGATGCCGACGGCATCCTTCTGTCATTCTGTACTGTTGCGGCAACGAAGTCCCCTTGACGGATCCTCTGCTGGATCAGTTAGAACGTTGTCGTCTGCTTCAGCAGCGACTAGTTCCAGACGCGCTGTTCAGCCCCATGGAGGCTTTGCCCGGAGCGGACTGGATGCCTGACGGGAGCGATCTCTCTGATAAACCACTTCCGCATAATCCGCAGAAGATGTCGCGGCTACGCGCCATGAGCGATGTGCTTGAACCTCAGAAACATATCGGTATCGACAGACCCGAAACTCGCTGGCAGGATCTTGAACCTCTGGTAGCTTTCTATGGAAAACCCTATCTCAGCCACGAGGTGGGGATTCTCGATACCTACCTCTCTCTGGATTTAGAAAAGCGCTACGAAGGGACTCGCATCGGCACCTCCCTCTTTTCCGGAGCGCGCGCTCTCCTGCAAGCGGCGGGTCTGCTGGATTCCGCCCCACTATACTATCGTCACTCCTGTTACTGGAGCGCCGTTCTTCGCAAGCTTTTTATCGAACGCCTGCGACTGACCCGAGGCGTCAGCGGATACGATTATTTGGGAGCTATCGACTGTCATTGGCACCGCTGCGGTTATACGCCCGGTATCCTGAACGAGTTCCACGAATACAAGCCCGGAGAAAACGCCTCGCAAATCTTGCGTTATAATGACGAGAGCCTGCTTCTAACCGATCTTGGTATCCATCGAAATTATCGCTGCGGCGAAGATATCTCCTTCTCCGTCTTTTCCTCTGTCTATGGCATTCATACCGAAGGGCCTGCTGTTCTGGAGATGCGCCTGACCGGCTCCCATCAGAATTTATACTGGTATGCCTCCCGCGATATTTCACGAGTTCCTTTATACGAGAAAACACTTTTGCAGGAAGTCACATTGACCACGCCCACCCTTCCGCAGCCAGACTCTTGTCATCTGAAGCTCACTCTGACCGGACCGGACTATGTCCTTGAAAACGAATACAGCCTGTGGTTATTTCCCAGCGTGAAACCAAGTCTACAGGACGTCCGCGTATTTCATCACGCGGACTCCGACCTGATTCCTTTCCTGCAATCCGGAGGACGCGCCCTGATCCTTTCTCCCCTTAAGATGTCCCGTCAACCGCTTCATTTCTATAAACTCCTGGCGGGCAGACCTGTCGGCACAACCGCTACCGTGCTGCACGACCATCCCATCTGGCAAGGCTTCCCGCAGGAAGGCTGGTGCGATCTTCAATTCTATCCCATGATGGAATCCGCCTGTTCCGTGGTCTTTGACGAACACCTACCGCTGCCCTTCCATCCGATTCTGGAAACAGTTCACTCTTACAAATTCATTCGCAAGCAGGCCGCGATCTTTGAATTTTCCGTGGGAACCGGCCGCGCCCTCGTCTGTACTCTGTGCCTTTCGGGTACGGATCCGGCGCAGGAATATCTGTTGGCGCAAACTCTGAATTACATGCGCAGTTCCGCCTTCTATCCTGTCGATCGGTTGACTCCCGAGGAGGCAATGCAAAGCCTGTTGGCGGGTCAATCGCACACTGACACAGAAGATCCGGACACCGGACTCGATGGCAATGCCGTACTGGGGCGCTGGGATCTGATCCTGGACTAAGTCAGCTCAGTTTGCTTCCATTTGCAATCAGCTTGAACTTAGATCCCAACCCCTCCGCCGCTCTGCGGCACATGAGCATACGTTCCAGGAAAATCTCAAAATAGTCGATCACCGTACACATCGTATCATCCAGTTCCATTTCCATCTGAATCGTTTTCTTCTCCCGATTTACCGTAAGATTGGCCGAAAGTACCGCATAGTTCACACGATCGTGCGCGTCAAAACTGGTGATGACATGATTCCTCACTCGATTACGGCGCACATCCGTTTTATCCGCCAAAATCAGCGCGGCGGATACCACATCAAAAGCGGTTCCTGTCTTCTCATCATGATTCCCGATCGCGGCGGCTACAGATGCGGCATCCACCAGCGGCATTCCCATCTCTTTCAGGATCTGATACGCCAGAATGGCACCGCTGTGCGCATGATCCTCTCGATTGATACTATTTCCAATATCATGCATGTACCCCGCGATCTTACAAAGCTCCACGGCATGTTCCTCACACCCCAATTCTCTGAGAATCATCGCCGCCGTCTCCGCTACCTTGGCCGCATGCTTCTTAGAATGTTCCGTATACCCCAGCTTTCCTAACACTTCATTTCCCTTCTCAATCAGAATATTGATCTCTTCGCTATTTTTAATCTGCTTATATGTGAGTTTCATGGCATCCCCTTCTTTTCATTTGATATAATTTGCAGTATACCGTTTTCTTTTGAAATCTACAAGCCCCGTTTTGTAAAATTTGCAAGTAGAATATTTTTCCAGCTCCCTTTCCTCCTTCCTCTTTCCCCCTTGTGCTTTTACACAAAATTTCATGTCTCATTTTGGTAATTTTGACTTTCTCTCTTGAGTTTTTTCCTTAAATAGGATACACTACTAAATACGGTTCTTCAGAGAGCCTATCAAAAAGGGAGGAGTTTATTGGCATGCTGCAAATCAAGAATATATGTAAGCAATATGTGACTGGTGAGTTGGTGCAGGAAGCTCTGGATGATGTCAGCCTGAACCTGCGGGATAATGAGTTTGTGGCGATTTTGGGCCCCAGTGGTTCCGGTAAAACAACGCTGCTCAATATCATCGGCGGGCTGGATCGTTATGATAGTGGCGATCTGATTATCAACGGGATCTCTACCAAGAAATATAAAGACAGAGACTGGGATTCCTACCGCAATCATACGATTGGATTCGTGTTTCAGAGTTATAATCTGATCCCGCATCAAACTGTTCTGGCCAATGTAGAGCTGGCTCTGACCATTTCCGGCATCTCCCGGTCTGAACGCCGCAAACGAGCCATCACCGCGCTGGAGCAGGTGGGACTGGGTGAGCAGCTCCACAAAAAACCCAATCAGATGTCCGGCGGACAGATGCAGCGCGTGGCCATTGCCCGTGCCCTGGTCAATAATCCGGATATTCTTCTAGCAGATGAACCCACGGGAGCTCTGGACTCGGATACCAGCATACAGGTTATGGATCTTCTGAAGGAAGTTGCCAAAGATCGGCTGGTCGTCATGGTGACGCACAATCCGGAGCTGGCCGAGCAATACGCCAATCGTATCGTACGACTGCGCGACGGTAAAATCATCGACGATACCAATCCCTATGTATTGGATGAGAAATCGCTGGCCGCGCCGAAGCACGAGAACATGGGACGCGCTGCCATGTCTTTTTTCACCGCGCTCTCGTTGAGCTTCAACAATCTGCGGACGAAAAAAGCACGAACACTCCTGACTGCCTTCGCGGGTTCTATCGGCATCATCGGTATCGCTCTGATTCTCTCCCTGTCGAATGGCGTGAATCAGTATATCACCGATATTCAACGGGATACCATGACCTCGTATCCTATTTCCATTCAAGCAGAGACCATCGATCTTTCGAGCATCATGTCCGCTGGGCAGTCCGCGGCACACGATACGGAAACCGATCATGATCTGAATGGCGTCTACGCCAATAACACGGATATGGAACTCATCAGTACCATGACTACCAGTATCACAGAAAATAACCTGACCGATTTCAAGTCATATCTGGATGATCCGGGCAGTGAAATTCATCAATATCTGGGGGAAAATGGTATCGTCTATTCCTACAACACTCAATTCGACGTATATACCTACGATCCGGAAGAAGAGTTTGTCAATACAAATGGCAGTACATTATCCGATAACGCCAGCAATACCCCCTCCATGATGCAGAGTATGAACGAGATGATGGGAGTCAGCAATAATCCCTTCGAAGAATTGCTGCCCGGTCAGGATGATACGCTGATCAGTTCCGCTGTGACCGATCATTATGACCTACTCTATGGCAGCTGGCCCACAGCCTACAATGAGATTGTTTTAATTCTGGATGAAAACAACGAAATCCCTTCTTCTGTTCTGTATGAGCTGGGCCTTCTGCCCGCCAGCGAATATCGGGAACTGCAAGAACAGATGGACCGCGGCGAGGAGATCACACTGGAAGAACATTCCTGGACTTACGAAGATATCTGCGAAAAAGTATATTATCTGATACCTGCCTGTGATTATTATGTAGAAAATGAGGAAGGGCTCTATGCTTATGTCGGAGATGATGATGAAGCCCTCGCGGATCTCGTTGAAAATGGTGTGCAGCTTACGATCACAGGTATCATTCGGCCTTCCGCGGACAGCAACGCCCTTCTGATGAACGGCTATATGGGCTATACAAAAGCTTTAACGGATTATCTGATTGATTATACCAATCAAAGCCCCGTTGTTCAGGCACAGATCGGCAGTCCGGATGTCAATGTTGTCAACGGATTCCAGTTTGAGCCCGAGGATGACGCCGAGAAAATTACGGAGGCCAAGGAATATCTGGCAAATCTGAGCATTTCGGATAAGGCCGCGCTATGCCAGCAAATGATCCGGACCATGTATGCAGACAATCCAGAACAGCTAGAAGCTATGTCCTCTCTGGGCGAGACAGAGCTTGCAGGCATGCTAGATCAATATCTAGCTAACGATATGCTCGATGACGAATCACTCCTCATGCTCTACGATAGCTATATTTCCCCTGGCAGCTACGATGACAACATGACAGCCTTTGGCTGGGTCAGTCTGGATGCCCCTTCTTCGATCAATATTTATGCGGATAGTTTCGAAGATAAAGATCTCATCGCAGACTGCATAGAAGACTATAATGCAACTGCCTCTTCCGAGAACCAGATCCATTATACCGATTATGTGGGACTTCTGATGTCCTCTGTGACTACCATCGTCGATGTCATCTCCTATGTACTGATCGCTTTTGTCTCCGTATCACTCATTGTTTCTTCTATCATGATCGGAATCATCACATATATTTCCGTTCTGGAACGAACCAAGGAGATCGGTATTTTGCGCGCCATCGGCGCTTCGAAGCGTAATGTGGCGCAGGTCTTTAACGCGGAGACCTTCATCATCGGGCTTTGTTCCGGTCTGCTGGGCGTGGGCATCACCGTACTGCTGCTTATCCCCATCAACTCAATCATCCACTCTCTGGCGGATACTCTCACGATCAACGCGTCATTGCCGATTGTCGCCGCCGGTTTCCTGGTGCTTCTAAGTATGCTTCTGACTATGATCGCAGGTCTGCTTCCTTCTCGCAAGGCGGCCAAGAAAGATCCTGTGACGGCACTGCGAACCGAATAATCAGGAAGATGCCAATGGATGGACCAAATACGGTCAATGGTATGAGGAAAAGGTGGCCAAAGTTGCCGATTTTTCCCGTGCCGAATGGTGCAACATGTTTCTGATGTAGGTCTTTCACAAAGCCGGCGCAATAGACAGCCAGGTGTATCCGTCAACCTCGCCACAGGACAGTGTCTGTCCGTACTGCCTATCCTGGTTCGAGGTGCGAGAACGCCGAACCGGGGCCGATGATATGCCGCATTCCGGTGATATCGTATTTTATCGCTGAAATGCCAATATGTCCTATATTGATCACATCGGCCTTATAGAGAAGGTCGATGGTTCTTCCGCGAGTATCGCGAAAATGGCCGTAATTAAAGGCAACAAAAACAACTCCGTATCTCGCCGTATCATCGCCTATCGAGCCGCAGAAGTCACCGCGACGGTGCGTCCGTCCAAAAATTTCAGCAGGACACTGCTATATAATCTGCCAGCACTGCCGGTACCGCAACCTGGAAAAAACTATGCGGCGTATAAATACAAAACTCCCCCCTGAGTCCACGCAGAGGGGAATTTTTTTCGGTTCTTCCCTCCGCCAAAACGGATCTCAGCCTCATTCCACGCGAAGGGAAGTTTTTTATACGCTAACCCACCATTTCACCCTCTTCGAGTTTTTCAGTTTGCGTATAATTCAGTTGCGGAAGGAACCTCTCTTCCTCGTTTTATACGCTATCCCGCACTTTCGCCCTCTTCGAGTTTTTCAGTTTGCGTATAATTCAGTTGCTAAAGGAACCTCTCTTCCTCGTTTTATACGCTATCTCACATTTTTG
>CALBGL010000098.1 GCA_937892735.1 uncultured Clostridia bacterium
AATTAAACTATCGCAACAGATTTATCCAAACTTATTATACTGTATTTCCTGACCATAGTCAATATAGTGATGTTTTTTTTCACCAATTAAAAAACAATAAAGTAAGTTTTACCGTTCTAATTCATAGTGAAATTTAATCTTTCCTACGAGAGAAATACTATGCATTCTTGTCTTAGCTGTTCTGCACCAAAAGTCCAGTTTCCCCATCAAGAACTTACTCCTTGACATATGAAACTGATAATCGCAAAAACAAGATTACGGAACCGCTTCCCTTCCAATCTTCTATCTCCTCGTTGATTCCATAGAACCCAAAAAACCGAACCCTATCTACCAAGGGCTCGGTTTATCTTTATCTTGCTATCTCCGCTATCGTGCCTTATCGTATAAAATTGGTTCTCTGGACAGGCTCTTTCTCTGGCAATCCATATGTTTCCTTGCCGAGCGCAATGCTTCGGATCAAAAAGGCCATATTCCGGGCCAGTGTACGCATGCTCTGCAAGCCTTCTGCATCCTGCGCGGCTTCCCCGGGCGCTGTTCCATGGATACTATTCCAATACTGACCGGAAGCCACCGGCATGCCGGAAATCGTGAAAAACTTGTTGAGTTCATCAAATGTGGCAGACAGACCGCCTCTTCTGGCCGCTACCACGCTGGCCCCCACCTTCATGGTCTTGTCGAAGGGGGTACTGTAGAAAAGTCTTGTCAAAAAGGCAACCAACGTCGCATTGGCAGAGGCATAATACACCGGACTTCCAATCACCAAGCCATCGCAGGCTTCCAGCTTCGGAGCTGTCTCATTGACCAAATCGTCAAAGACACATTTTCCTGTTTTGGCACAGGCGCCGCATGCGATACATCCGCGGATCGCCTGATTCCCGATATGAAGACATTCTGTCTCGAAGCCTTCGTGATCGAACACGGTTTTCATCTCCGCAAGGGCTAACGCCGTGTTTCCATTCTTATGCGGACTTCCATTTAACATCAAGATCTTAAATGCCATTGTCATGCCATCCTTTCCTGTAACTTTGTTGACGCCCCTTGTCGGCAAACTCAAGGCGTGGTTCAATTGCTATGATATTGAAAAATGCTGAGCCACGCCTATTATACCATAACGAGATACCTGTCGGAGTTTGACGCCCTCTGGCGGCAAACTCATGGCGTGGTTCAATTGCTATGATATTGAAAACTATCAAACCACGCCTATTATACCATACTTTTATCCTTTTAGCGCCCCTACCATCATACCTTTTACAAAATATTTCTGTAAAAAGGGATATAAGCAAAGAATCGGGACCGTCGCCACCAGAATCGTGGCGTACTGGATGGTTTCCGACAATAACTCAGAATCCGCGTCACCTCCGCCTCCCTGTGTAGCGTTCGCGCTATTAATGATAAGAATCTCCCGAAGAACTAACTGCAGCGGTTTCAATGTCTCATCGGATAGATACAGCATGGCAGAAAACCAAGAATTCCAATGGCCTACCCCATAATAAAGTACCAATACAGCCACCGTCGCCTTCGCAAGCGGCAGCATGATTCGAAACATGATGGTCCAATGCCCTGCTCCATCCAGCATGGCAGACTCTTCCATACTGGCATCAATAGAGGCAAACGCCGTTCTCATGATAATAAGATTAAACGTACCGATGGCTCCTGGAAGCAGAATCGCCCAACGCGTATCCAAAAGTCCCAGATTTCGGATATTCAGGAAAGTAGGAATCATTCCCCCTGAAAAGTACATGGTGAAAAGAATCAGGAGCATCACAAATTTTTTGCAAGGAGCAAACCGTCTGGACAGATAGTAAGCTCCCATGATCGTCAATGCAATATTGATACAGGTGCCACCTACTACATAAATAATCGTATTATAATATCCAATCCAAATAGAACGATTCGCGAATACTGCTTCATAGGCTTGTAAACTGAAGCCCAGGGGAAAAAGAAGTCCTCCTCTATGTCCCATGATGAGAGTTGGCCGACTGAAAGAGGCCATAATTACGTACCAAAAAGGATACAGACAGGCCAGCATCAGCAGAATCATAAAGGCTATGTTCAAAATATTAAAGATCTGTTCCCCTCGACTGCGCCGAATCGACATACTCTTCCCTCCTCACCATAAACTGGTCTCACTCACTTTGCGGCTCAATGAATTCGCAAGAATCACCAGTAAAAAATTAATCACTGAATTAAAAAGCCCCACCGCGGCCGAAAATGAATACTGCTGTTGTTCAATACCATACCGATACACATAGGTAGAGATGACATCTGCCTTCTCATAAATCCCTTCATTATACAACAGCATGACCTTCTCGTGCCCGACGCTCATAACACTTCCCATACGCATGATAAACATGATGATAATCGTGGGTAAAATACTGGGAATCGTAATATGGACTGTCTGCTTCCACCTGCCCGCGCCGTCAATCTTAGCCGCTTCATATAGCTCCATATCTATTGAAGTTAAAGCCGCCAAATATACAATAGAACCCCAGCCTACGCCCTGCCAGATTCCTGAGATAACATAAATCGGTGTGAAGAGATCCTGTTTTCCCAGCATTCCCCTGCCGTCATATCCAAACAATGTAAAAAATTCAGTAATCACACCGCCCTCACTGACAAAATCACGAATCATCGCACAGAGTACGACCATAGAAATAAAATGCGGCATATACGTAATCGTCTGCACGAGCCTAGGAAAGACTCTGCCTCTCAATTCATTCATCATAAGAGCCAGAATAATCGGGGCCGGAAAACCGAAAACTAAAGTAGACAAACTGATTGTTAAAGTGTTCCGGATCAGCCTTCCAATATAAATGCCGGTCAGAAACGATTCAAAATGCTGTAGCCCTACCCAGGGACTCCCCCATATCCCCCTCCTCGGACTGAAATTCTGGAAGGCAATAATGACGCCATACATAGGAAAATATTCAAATACAATATAGTAGATCAGTACCGGAAGAATAATCAAAAGCAGACTCTTGTTTCGCCAGGTCTGATGACACCAACGCTGAAACGGCGTTTTTTTCAACAGCTTCACTTCCTTTCCTGATAGAATGGGGATTGCCCATAGACAATCCCCTTCTTACTTACCGTGCGTTATACCGATCCAATGCAGCCTGGTAGATCTCCACCATCCGTCCGATACCGATCTGCTCTAACTGTGACTGGAAGGTATCCCACTCCGTATCCAGATTTGCCTCTCCGGTCAAAAACTGAATCGTCATCTCATCCACAAGCGTATTCACTTGTGTGCTCAATGCTGCATATTCGTTGGATTCTTCCACAGTCAAGCTCACTGGCGGGATCAATGTCTGCCTAGGATTATCCCCCATAGACCATAGTTCCAACGCGTCTCTTTGTTCCTGTTTCGCATAATACTGAAGAATATATCCGGGATCTTGAACAAAGGGTCCATTCGCATTGCCACGGCCATAATAAGACATCATCACAGAAGAAGAAAGTCCATCCGGATTGTTCATGACCACATCCGTGTATGTGGGTTCATCCTCTACCATGGTATAAGACTCGCCCTCACGGCCGAAATTAA
>CALBGL010000099.1 GCA_937892735.1 uncultured Clostridia bacterium
AGCCGGGGAGATAGCGGTGCCCTGTACCTGCAATCCGCTACAGCAGGGGTGATATCCATCCGAGGTTCGTATCTGTAGGGCCTGCCGCGGGTGACGCGGTGTTGACAATCGGGTCTCGCGCAATAGAATCTTTCGAACCGTGTCAGGTCCGGAAGGAAGCAGCACTAAGGAAGTCCTTCTATGTGCCGTGAGGAAGCCTGGTTCGAGCTGGCTGCTCGTGTAACGCCTATGGGTGCGTATCGAAGATGGATGCACGGAGCATGAATAAGCGATCGATGACATCTGATCCTTCGTCAGATGTCTTTTTCGTATTCTGGGAGGAGTATCCATGGCATATCTTGCATTGTATCGAAAATGGCGGCCTCGTACTTTTTCCGAGGTAGTGGGTCAGGATCCGATTATGACGGCGCTGAAGAATCAGGTGAAGAGCGGGCGGATTGGCCATGCTTATCTGTTTTGCGGCACTCGAGGTACCGGCAAGACTTCTACGGCGAAGATTTTTGCGCGAGCCGTGAATTGTCTGCATCCTGTGGATGGGGATCCCTGTAATGAATGTGAGCTCTGCCGGGAGGGAGAGTCGGATTTTAATATTCTGGAGATTGACGCGGCATCCAACAATGGCGTGGACAGTATCCGGGATCTGCGGGAAGAGGTGCGTTATGCGCCGGCCCGTGGCAAATATAAGATCTACATTATCGATGAAGTACACATGCTTTCGGCCAGTGCTTTTAACGCCCTCCTCAAGACGCTGGAAGAGCCGCCGGCGCATGTGATTTTTATCCTGGCAACCACGGAGCCTCATAAGATTCTGCCGACGATTCTTTCACGCTGTCAGCGGTATGATTTTCGGCGTATCAGCGCGCGGGACATCACGAATCAGTTGGTAAGGCTTGCGGAGAAGGAAGGGATCCAGGCAGACGAGGATGCGCTCGCTTATATTGCGGATGCGGCAGATGGTGCTATGCGAGATGCTCTTAGCATTCTGGATCAATGTTCGGCCTTTTACATGGATCAGCGGATCACATTGGAAAAGGTGCTGGATGTCTTAGGTGCGACGGATCGCCAGTTGTTTCGGCGGATGACGCAGGTGCTGGTGAGCCGTGACCGGGTGGCCTGTCTGAAGGAACTGGAAGAGCTTTTTGCCTCGGGGCGAGATACTTCCCGCTTTCTTTTAGACTGGATCGCCTATTTGCGTAATGCATTACTGCTGCAGATGATGGGAGAAGAGGCTCTCCATTTTATTGCGTTGCCGGAGTCGGAGCTGGCCGAGCTGCGGGGACTGTGCAGTCAGATAGGTTCCGATACGATCAGTTATTATATTGAGGCGCTGGCGCAGTTGGAGCTTTCTCTGCGCAATGCGACGGAGAAACGGATCTTGCTGGAGGTAGGGCTCTTACGACTGTGTCGTCTGGATGATCCTTCTTCCAAAGGGATGTTGGCTCGATTGGAGCAAGTGGAGCAGAAGATGGCGCGCGGTGTGCCAATTTCAACAGTACAGCCGCAGAAAGTGCCGGTACAGGAGAAAATGACGACGCCAGAAAAGCCCGAGCAGCCAGTAAATGTACAGGCGAAAAAGGCTCGAAATGAGGGCCCAGCCGCGCTTTCTGCGCAGAAATGGGCGGAGATCAAACAGCAGCTCATGCAGGAGAACCAGGGGTATTATATTTTAAATCTAATGAAGATGTATTCGGATTCGCAGACCGTGTATCTGGTAGCGGACCGCGCTGTGTATCGTGATCAGCTTTTGCGGCAGAATCAGGAAAAACTGCAAGATGTGGCTTCTCACATTCGAACGGCGCTGGGCCGTGATGTGGCAGTCAAGGCCGTGACAATGGATGAGTATTCTGTACAGCCGCGGCAGGGGGATGACGGATTGGACTCTCTTTTGGCCCAGATTGGCGGTCCGATTCGTGTGGAGTAGATAAATTTTTCTTGCATTTGTACGAGGAATCAGATACAATAAGGAGCAAGGAAGTTTTAGAAGGAGGATTTTGACATGGCAAAAAGAGGCGGATACAGCGGGGGAATGCCGGGGAATATGGCAAACCTGATGAAGCAGGCGCAGAAGATGCAGCGGCAGATGGAAGAGATGCAGAAGGAGCTGGAGGCCAAGACGGTGGAGGCGACGGCTGGCGGCGGGGCGGTTCGTGTTGTGGTGAATGGCCGTAAGGAATTGATGGAAGTGGAACTGAAACCAGAGGCGGTGGATCCGGATGATGTGGAGATGTTGCAGGATCTGATTGTGGCGGCGGTCAATGAAGCGCTGCGTAATGCTGACGAGATGGTGAACAGCTCGATGGGACAGATCACGGGCGGTCTGAATTTGAATCTGCCGGGCGGCATGTTCTAAATGGAATATTTCGGGAATTCGATGGCGGAGCTGATTGATGTCCTAGCCAGGCTGCCTGGTATCGGACGGAAATCCGCTCAGCGTCTTGCTTTTCATATTATACAGATGCCACAGGAAGAGGTGGAGGATATGGCACGTGTTCTGGTGGATGCGCGCACGCATATCCATTATTGTAAGGAATGCTGTACACTGACCGACGGAGACTTGTGCCCTATCTGCGCGGATGCTACGCGGGATCACAGTGTGATCATGGTGGTGGAGGATTCCCGCGATATGGCGGCCTATGAGCGCACGAAGCAGTACAGAGGCTTGTATCACATTCTTCACGGCGTCATCTCTCCATTGAATGGTGTAACGCCAGTGGATCTTAAGATTAAAGAGCTGCTGGAGAGGCTGAAGGATGAGCGTGTACAGGAGATCATCCTGGCGACAAACCCCACGGTTGAGGGGGAGACGACAGCTATGTATATCGCCAGACTTGTGAAGCCACTCGGCATTAAAGTCAGCCGCATTGCGAATGGCGTTCCGGTGGGCGGCGACTTGGAGTATATTGACGAGATGACATTGACTCGTGCCCTGGAAGGTCGTACAGATTATTAAAAATCCGGCTTTAGATCTATGGATCTAAGGCCGTTTTTTTATGTATGGCGTAGGGGGCCTGGGGAATACGCCAAAGGCAGCAGTGCGGAGCTGGGAGACGTCAGGGGCGTATACTATATACGCCAAGAGGAGCAGTGCGGGAATGGGAGACACTAGGAGCGTATACTTTATACGCCAAGAGGAGCAGTGCGGAGCTGGGAGACGCTAGGGGCGTATACTTTATACGCCGAGGGGAGCAGTGCGGGAATGGGAGACACTAGGAGCGTATACTTTATACGCCAAAGGCAGCAGTGCGGGAATGGGAGACACTAGGGGCGTATACTTTATACGCCAAGGGCAGCAGTGCGGAGCTGGGAGACACTAGGGGCGTGAGGGGAGCAGTGTGGGAATGGGAGACGTCAGGGGCGTATACTTTATACGCCAAGAGGAGCAGTACGGGAATGGGAGACGTCAGGGGCGTATACTATATACGCCAAGAGGAGCAGTGCGGAGCTAGGAGACACTAGGGGCGTATACTTTATACGCCGAGGGCAGCAGTGCGGAGCTGGGAGACACTAGGAGCGTATACTTTATACGCCAAGGGCAGCAGTGCGGAGCTGGGAGACACTAGGAGCGTATACTTTATACGCCGAGGGGAGCAGTACGGAGCTGGGAGACACTAGGAGCGTATACTATATACGCCAAGAGGAGCAGTGCGGAGCTGCGAGTTGTCAGAAGCGTAGAAAATATCCTGAAATAGGATAAGTATATTTTTGAAAATGACGTAAAAAATACCCATCAAAAAGATGGGGACACTATAGGAACGGAGATAGTAGAGAAGAGAAACATGGAATATTGTTGCATGTTAATGGGGACGGATTTTCGGAAGGCAAAACGGATAATCTTGAAATCTCACGTTTTTTTCATAAATTTGCGAGCCTTATGCACGGAAATTAGCTTAAATTCGACCAGCTTTTTTACGAAATCTCGCAGGTCAATGTAGGAGTTGTGCGCGTCCCGGTTGTGCTGCTCTCCGGTCAGTAGTAAATTTGTGCTTTTTTCATAATGGATCTGCGCATACATTTCGAGCTTTCTTTTTTGGTCGCGTCGATATTGCTCATTATTCATCATTCCCAAATGTTCCCATACGGTCATGTCCGGGAGGACGAAATCGGGTAAACAGAATCCATAGCCGGGGATTTCCCAGCAAGGCTCGTATTGGTTGGGGACTTGGAGCAATAGGAGAAGAAGAGAGATGATGATCTCTGTCTTCGAGCGGCGAGGCGTACCATCCAGATAGATGTTGCTCTTTCTCTCGGTATAGATTTCAGCGCTGCTTGTGGGATCGGCAGGCAGACCAAAATCCAGGAAAAATTGCACACGAGATCGAACGGCTTGGCGTTCCTCTTTGGCAACCTGAGATTTCAGCGCGCGGAGTTCTGTTTTGAGCTTTTTTTTCTGCTGATATGCTTGTAGAGTCTGTTCGAGTTCGTTGGGCGGAATGCGTTCCTGGACACGCTGGTTGTTTTTCATATATTGCTTATAGTAGTATTTATGCTTTTTGCGTGAAATGCAGTAGGGCACACACTGGCGGATTGCGAACACGAGCCGAGTGATACGGACAGCGATATCTTCCATAAGAAGCCTCCTTTCTGGCGTCTATTGAGTATATCAGAAAGGAGACTGAATTGCAAGAAAATATAGAATTTTTGCAATTTGTTTATATCCAAAATCCCCATAGGATCAGGAGAATCAGGCCTGGAAGACCCAGGAACATACAGATGAGCAGGGTCCATAGATTGACGCCGATGGGAAAGACGGGCCATATCTCCGCGATGATGGACAGAGCCAGCATGCCGAATAGGACGTTAAAAACCAGGCGCAGAGCCAGGCGAAAAAAGCGAGGGGAGATCATGGCCAAGACGGAAAGGGAAAGGATTATAATACCGCATAAGATTAAGGCTTCGGTTCCGGACATGCATCGTCATCCTTTGCATTATTGTTGTACAATGTATGCATGACCGACGTATTATATGCAGGAATTACTGTACGTCCGTTTCTACGACGAGGGCAGGACGCAGATCTGAGCCCGTAGGCAGCACTTCATAATGATCGAGATAGAGACCATGTACATGGCGGGCCCACAGACCATAGGCGGGAGCGTCGCCCATATCGTCGATCATATGCGCATCAGGGTATACGCCGTACATCTCGGGAATATCGGTTTCAGACAATACAGGTTTCAGGGAGGTGCGCTGGTGAAGATGAATGTTTTTCAGCGCGATTTCTTCAATGGCCTTTTCTGGAATACCGATGAAGTAAGAGCCGCGCGGGCCGTTCTCCTCACCGTCGATGTCCTCGAAGAGAATGTGCCGCATGGTACTCAGCGGAGGTACGGGATCCTCGGGTTTTACACGCCCTCGTTTTTCTAGGCGCAGGAAGAAGGGGCTCATAGCGCGTACGATATGAATATGATGCACCCAGATGTTTTCTACATTACCGCCGTCTACGGCTTCCCAGGAAAAAGCGGAATCGGAATCTGCGTGTTTGATCCGGCGCATCTCTTCCGAGACACCGCCTACAGTGCAGTTTCGTATCAGGACGTTGCGAAAATCGCCCTGAGAATCGGTGCCGAATTTGATGGCGTTGCAGGAAGATAGGAAAAGGCTGTCTTCTACCAGGATGTTTTCGCCATTCATCTGGGAGGCGCCTTTGAAGCAGAGCGCATCGTCACCGGAGCTGACTTCACATCGTCTCACAATGACGTTACGGCAGCCATCGATATCAATGCCATCATTATTGTAATTGGCCTGATTTTCCACATGAATGTCTTCCATCAGAAGGTTCTCACAGTGCAAATAATTCTGCATCCAACAGGCGGCATCTTTTAGGGTAATGTCTTTGATATGTACATTGCTGCAATCCAAAAAGCGCATGAGAAAAGGTCTGCCGGGCGTCCCATGGGCAGTTTCCTCACCGGGGAAGTGATGCCCTTGTCCATTGATCTCGCCATGTCCGCAGATAGAGACATTTTCACATCCTTCTGCAAAGATCAGAGATTGATGCATTCCCATATTGGTATCCTGCACAGTGCGCCTGCGCGCGATATGCTCTGGGTAGTCTGTCAGATGGGGACTTCCCAGCAATCGGGAACCATCGGCAACTTCCAGGCGAATCCCAGAACGCAGGACTAGAGTACCGGATACATAATCTCCCCGTGAAAGCAGAACGGTACCACCCCCTTTAACCGCCGCCGTATCGATGGCTTTTTGAATGAAGGACGTGGCGAGTTCGCCGGTATATCCGCATTGCTCGGGCGTAATGACGAGGTCAGAACCCTGCCAGCCATGCAGTGACCGGGTTAATTCTTCGGCCATCTGCGCAAGACGAGTTCTAAGAGAAACAGTCCAAGATGGTAATATAGACATAGAATTCACTCCTCTTCTGTGGTTGAGATTCACAAGTTCCAAAAACATGAAATGGAAACTTGCCAGGTTATGTCTATTATAGCGAAAAATATTATGAAGGTAAAGGGGAGAACCCAAAAAGTAAAGAATGAAGGAATGGTTCGTATCAGCAAAGAGGGAACATTATATTAGAACAATAAAAAGAAAATAGCCCCTGTATTAAAATGTTATAAAACCTATTGCATTCTTCTTGTTCTGTTCTAAAATGGCAGTGTATTAAATCATTTGAAAGAGAGGATTCCACTATGAAAACCATGGGTTTTATAAACAGTCATAAAGAAAATGAAAAGAGAATTGCCGTTCTCCCAAAGGATTTGGAAGGACTTTCAGAGATTTCCACGGTCCTTTTCTTGGAAAAGGGATATGGATCGAATCTTGGAATTCTGGATGAGGACTATCGTGCGGTTGGAGCACAGATCCAAAGTAGGAATTATATTCTGGAAAACTGCGATATTATCTGCGATGTCAAGGCAGGAGACGCAGAATATATGCAGGATCTCGCGGAGGGGAAAACCATCTTTGGATGGGTGCATCCGCATGTTTGTGAGGAGATGAAACAGCTTTTGCTGGAAAAACGGTTTTCAGTTTATGCGTGGGAAGAAATGATAGACAATGGGATGCAAGTGTTTTACCGCAATAACGAGCTTGCAGGGGAAGCTTCGGTTATGCATGCGGCACAGTGTTGCGGTATACTTTTGGAAGGGAAAAAGGTGGCGGTGATCGGCCGCGGGAATACGGCACAGGGGGCGATCCGTGCGTTGAATCGAGGCGGCGCGAATGTGACTGTGTACGGCAGAAAGCAGGAGACTAAATTCCGCAATGATTTAGGAATGTATGATATCATCGTGAACGCGGTACTTTGGGATCCTAAGCGTAATGATCACATTATTGATCGCGCTTGTCTGAAACGCATGAGACGGGGCACACTGCTGGTGGATGTAAGCTGTGATGAACATGGGGCAGTGGAGACGTGTCTGCCTACGCATTTTAACGATCCTATCTATACAGTGGATGGTGTCATTCATTATTGCGTAGATCATTCCCCAAGCATTTACTTCCGATCCGCATCTGAATATATCAGTTGTCAGGTTAAGAGATTTATTCGTCCATTAGTAATGGACGAAAGTGATGAGGTTCTGGAAAGCGGTCATATTATAGAGAATGGCAGAATGATCCTGGCAGAGAGCTGCAGGTAGATTTGGAGGATCAGAAATTATGGCAGGAACAATTTATTCTTTAATTCCTCCGCTGGTTGTTATCCTGATGGTCATTTTGACAAAGAAAATTATCATTTCGATTAGTTCAGGAATCATTGTAGGAGCGCTGCTTCTTAACGAATTTTCTCCCGGTGGCGCCGTGGAGAATATAGTGAATTCCGCTGTAGGAATCTTTTATGACGGTGAAAACATTAACAGTGATAACATACTCTTGCTTATTTTTATCTTTGGGCTTGGTATTATCACTTCATTTGTTGCGAAAAACGGCGGAGCGATTGGCTTCGCCAAATGGGCGCGAAAGCATGTGAAAAGTCCTGCCGCAGCGCAGCTTGTCGCGGTTTTCCTTGGAATTCTTATTTTTATTGATGATTATTTTAATGCCCTGACAGTAGGAGAGGTCGCAAGACCATTGACCGATCAGCAAAAGGTATCCCGGGAAAAACTGGCCTATTTGATTGATTCTACCAGTGCGCCTGTATGTTCCATTTGTCCGCTTTCAAGCTGGGGAGCCTATATTGTTGCTCTGTTTGCCATGATTCTGCCGGCAACGGTGGCGCCACTGAATCAGTTTATCTATACGATTCCCTATAATTTCTATGCTATTTTTGCACTGGCCGTTGTACTGCTGAGCGCAGGGCTAAATATAAACATAGGTAAGATGAATGACATCGATTCCATTTACAAAAAATTATCCGGTGAGGAAGACGATGAGGATGAAGAGGACGGGACAACCGGCAGTGAATCTGCGTCTGACCTGGTCATACCGATTGTGCTGCTGGCAGGCATCAGCCTGATTATGATGTACATAACAGGTTGTATTTCCTCCGGAAGCTTTGCTATTATGGACGTGCTCAGCGGAGCCTCCACGTATCTTTCGCTGGTAACGGGCGGCGCGGTGGCACTTATATATTGTGCCTATAGATACTATCATCTGCATGGAAGACATCCCATTCACGTTGTAATAGAAGGCTTAAGGGGTGTTTCCGGTGCAACCGCAGCCTTATTGTTCGCATGGGTTTTTATTGATATTGTGGATCAAATGCAGACCGGAATCTTTTTATCCGGTATTATGGTTCAGTATCATGTGAACCCGCAGTTAATGCCATTTATACTGTTCATTCTCTCTTCTGTGATGGCGATCGCAACGGGTTTTTCCTGGGGAGTTTTCGGAATCATGCTTCCGATCAGCGTTCAGATCTCTCAGAGTATGGGGCTCTCGATGGAAATGATGTACTGCTGTCTTGGTGCGGTACTATCCGGGTCGGTGCTGGGAGATCATTGCTCGCCGATTGCCGACACTACTATTCTATCCAGTACCGGTGCCCGTTGCAATCACATCGATCATGTGGTTTCACAACTTCCGTATGCGATGTTCTCAGGACTCATTGCCGCCGTTGGATTCTTCATCATCGGATTTACCGGTAATTTGCTGATTTCTTTCGCGGCGCAAATCATGATTCTTGTCATCGCGGTTGTTCTTTGCAAAGCAACGTCACGGGGACGGGCAAGAGAAGTATGTTAATTGCGTATGGCAAAAAAAGAGAAACAACAAGAAAAAATACAAGGATTTTTGGATGGATAGCACCTGTGACATCGCAGGCGCTGTCTTTTATTCCATAGGTGTATATACCTTCGCTAAAATGGCTGATTTTGCGCCGGGAGGTTTGACCGGACTGGCACTGATTATGAACCACATATGGAATTTGCCGATTGGAATTATGACCCTGGTCTTAAATATACCGTTTGGAAGGCGAAAGAAAGTTATACGGGAGAGGATCGGGATGTTTTATTCTGTGCCTGTTCCAAGACACAAACCTATATGGTACGGCACGCAGCTTATGAAATAGACGATTCTGCTTTTATCATGGTAACGGAACCCAAAGAAGTTTTTGGAGAAGGTTTTTCGAAACACACCTTCAGACAAAAGCATAAAGGCGGAATAAAAACAGTTAAAACGAAGAAGCGAACGGATGAATGAGCTGGCAGAGGCCGTTGGCCTTCCGGTGCCTTGATTTTTATTTGTGAGTTGAAAAGGTCCTAGGAACTGGGTTGGTAAGGAAAGTTTCGATTCGTTGAATTCATATCTTGACAATCGTATAGATTCTTCTTATGATATAGTATGTAGTGCAAAGGAGGACGGATATGAGCAGTTTTTATACGAATAATTATTATTCCATCGGAGAGCTGGCTAGGTATCAGAATGTTTCCAAACAGACATTGATTTATTATGATCGAATTGGTCTGTTTCGTCCGGCTTATGTGGATCCGAATACGGGATACCGTTATTATAGCCCCAAACAGATTGATTATCTGGATACGATTTTAATCATGAAGAAAATCGGGTTTTCCCTCGAAGAAATCAAGGATCATATGAAGAATTACAATCTGGAAAATAGCTCGCTGATTCTTAAGAAGCAGCTTCATGTAATTGATGAGCAAATTCGGGAGCTGAGATTGATTCGAAGTCGGGTGCAGCACAGATGTGTATCCATGGAAGAAGCGCTGAAATACCGGTCAAATCCCATCGTGGTAGAATCGGCGCCTCACCAGTTTGTTCTATGGCATAAGGTTGAAGCGCCCTATTCTTTAGAGGAGGTCAGCATAGCAACCAAAAAATGCTTTACGGACGCGAAAAAAGGAAGGCTGCCGATTTTCTTTCAGTCGGGCGTGGTTGTACCTACGGAACGGATCGAGCGGGGCGTTTTTACGGAGGCTTCGATTGCTTTTATTCCCATCGAATACAATACAAAGGCAAAGAATATCATGGAACTGCCGGCGGGACCTTCCGTCAGTATTTACCATTTTGGCACGTATGCATCCATAGACCGGTCGTATCGTAAGTTGATTGCATATTGTCAGAAGGAAGGTTTAAAGCGAATCTCGGATTCTTACGAGTTCTGTATCAATGACTACATTACTTCTGGAGACGAGTCAGAATACATCACGAAAATCATGTTTTATATTGAACCGGAGAAGTCTTGCGATAGAAGATAGACCGTGGTATAATAGGTGTGGCGACAGCTCTCGCGTATCAGAGAGAAGGAGCCACGCCCCAAGATGGCCGCCAGAGGGCGTTCATTTTTGCAAAGTTATCAGGTGTTTTATGGAGAAAGGAAGGGATTACGATGGTGATTCAGGATGGAAAGGCTACTGGTATCAAAATCGCCTATATCGGTGGAGGTTCCCGTGGTTGGGCCTGGGGCCTGATGAGCGATTTGGCCACAGAAGAGAGCATGAACGGTACAGTTTGCTTGTATGACATTGATTTTCAGGCAGCGAAGGACAACGAAATCATCGGGAACAAGATCAAAGAGACGGAAGGCGTAAAGTCCGTGTGGAAGTATGAAGCAGTTCGGACTCTGGAGGAAGCTCTTACAGGAGCGGATTTCGTCGTCATTTCGATTCTGCCGGGCACCTTCGATGAGATGGAATCCGATGTACATACGCCGGAGAAATATGGCATTTATCAGTCGGTGGGAGATACCACCGGCCCGGGCGGTATTGTGCGTGCGCTGAGAACAGTGCCGATGTTTAGAGAGATTGCCGATGCGATTCGCAGCTATTGCCCAGAAGCATGGGTGATTAACTATACCAATCCGATGACCATCTGTGTACGTGCGCTTTACGAGGAATTTCCGCAGATCAAGGCTTTTGGATGCTGCCATGAGGTGTTTGGAACACAAGAACTGCTGATCGAGGCGCTGGCGGATATCGCGGGGATTCAGGGTGTGGAGCGTCATGAGATCAAGACCAATGTACTGGGCGTTAACCATTTTACCTGGTTGGACTCTGCATACTATCATAATCAGGATCTATTCCCGATTTATGCGGAGTTCGCGGACAAGTACGCGGCGGAAGGATTCAAGAAAATCACGCATGATAACTGGATGAATAAGTATTTTGGCTGCACACATCGCGTGAAATTCGATCTGTTCCGCAGATATGGTTTGATTGCCGCGGCTGGGGATCGGCATTTGGCAGAGTTCTGCCCGGCGGCCTGGTATCTGAAGAATCCGAATATGGTTGCAGAGTGGGGATTTGGCCTGACTCCGGTAAGTTGGAGAAAGGAGGATCTGGTGCGCAGGAAAGAGCGCAGCGCGCGTCTGGTATCCGGTGAAGAGAAGTTCAAGCTGGATGAAACGGGAGAAGAAGGCGTGATGCAGATGAAGGCTTTGCTGGGGCTTACGACGCTGGTGACCAACGTGAATATTCCGAACTACGGACAGCAGGATGGCCTGCCCTATGGCGCGGTGGTAGAGACCAACGCAGTGTTTACCGGCGACAGCGTGACGCCGGTGCTCGCTGGTGGTCTGCCATCGGATGTACTGTCTCTGGTGAGCCGGATTTCCAATAACCAGGAGGCTGTGATCGAGGGTATCTTTACCAAGGATAAAGAATTGGTTTTGGATGCTTTCTGTAACGATCCGCTGGTGACATGCTCTCTGGAGGACGCCAGAAAGTTGTATCAGGAGATGACACAGAATACGAAGAAGTATCTGGAAGGTTGGGAACTGTAAGATCAATACGAACGGAGGCGCATAGACGCCTCCGTTTTCACAAGCAGACAGATCAAGAGGATAAGAAGATGGATCTATTCGAGTATAACAAGCAGCAGGAATTGAAGGAGAGCGGGCCGCTGGCCTATCGGATGCGGCCTCGCAACCTGGAAGAGTTCGTGGGGCAGGAAGAGATCGTGGGAGCGGGAACGCTCCTGTATCGGGCAATCAAGGCGGATCGTCTAGGATCGGTAATTTTTTACGGCCCACCAGGCAGTGGGAAGACCACGCTGGCCAGGATTATCGCGAATTCCACAAGATCTAGCTTCCGACAGCTGAACGCGGTCACGGCGGGGAAAAAGATATCGAGGCCATAGTGCAGGAAGCGGGTGATACGCTGAGTCTTTCGGGACGGCGAACCATTCTTTTTATTGATGAGATCCACCGTTTCAATAAGGCGCAGCAGGACGCACTGCTGCCCGCCGTGGAGGAAGGCAGGATTATTCTGATAGGAGCGACGACAGAGAATCCTTATTTTGAAGTTAATGGGGCGCTTTTGTCGCGTTCTCGCATATTTGAATTGAGGCCCCTGCTCGAAAAACATATTCGGAGACTTCTGCGCAGAGCCTTGGAGGATCGTGAGCGCGGATTGGGCAATATGAATCTGGAACTGACCGAGGAGGCTGAGATCTTCCTGGCCCGGATGAGCAGCGGGGACGCCAGAACCGCCCTCAGCGCTTTGGAACTGGGCGCTCTGACGACACCGCCGGACGAGCGGGGTGTGATTCGACTGGATCTTTCGGTGGCAGAGCAATGTATTCAGAAAAAGGCCTATGCTTTTGATAAAGATGGGGACGCCCACTATGATCTGCTGAGTTGCTTTCAAAAATCGATCCGGGGCAGCGATCCGGACGCGTCACTGCATTATTTGGCAAGGCTTTTGAAGGGCGGGGATTTAAAATCCATCGGACGGCGTCTGTTGGTCATCGCCTCCGAAGATATCGGTTTGGCGTATCCCAGCGCGATCAGCATTGTGAAAGCCTGCGTGGACGCGGCGCTACAAGTAGGGCTGCCAGAGGCGCGAATCAATTTGGCGCAGGCGGTCATCCTGTTGGCGACTTCGCCAAAATCCAACTCGGTGGCGAGGGGGATCGGCGAGGCTATGGCGGATCTGGAGAGCCGGAACTTGGGCGAGCTTCCAGCGCATTTGCGGGATGCCCATTATGGAGGGGCCGCAAAACTGGGGCATGGGCTTTCTTATAAGTATCCGCACGACTATCCGAATCATTACGTAAAGCAGCAGTATATGCCGGATGTTTTAGAAGGAGCAGTATATTATCATCCGGGAGAAAACAAGAATGAAAGAGCTATCCGGCAGTATATGCAGGATCTGAAAAAAGAAGAATAGCACATTTTTCTCTCTTTCGTCATACAATGCTGATAGAAACGGAAAGGAGACCAGGAATGCATTCTAGTTTTAAGGGAGCTTCAGCCAACTGCCGCATTTATTATGGCCCTGCGCCAGCCATGACATATCCGGATCCGAAAGAGATGACGCGAGAAACGGTCGTTCCTGTCGCGGAAGAGAAACGGCTTGGGCGGATGGTAGAACAGATTTCTCCCATGCCTATACAGAACATTCCGCCAGATCAGTTTGGTCTGGATGAAGTGGATCGAGCAGAGCTGCGGAGGATGGAGCCCAATGCGGTACGGGAGTTTATGCCATATATCCGCAGAGAGAGCGATCGAATGGAATCCGAAGGAAATATCCTGCGGGATGAGTCTCTGGATGTGGCGCATGTGCAGCGAGGAGTGGAAAATATCATGAGGCAGTTGGGAGTACATCATGAGCCGGGAGGGTATCTGGAAGAAATGGTGACATTGATGCTGCTCGGCGAAATATTTGACCGCAGGCGACGCTGCCGTAGAAGAGGAGTCTGTGGACGATAAAAAACGCCTCTTTCGGGGGATAACCCGGAAGAGGCGTTTAAACATTAACCTTCTGAAGAGGGAGGAGAAATGGAATGTTCCATCTTCAAGGCGGAGAGCACCACATTGCTTTGGGTCTTGACTACGCAGGGGATACTGCGGATGCGATTAAAGATCCGTTCAAAGGAAGAAGTATCCTCCGTGATGATTTTTAAACAGCAATCAAAACTGCCGGCGATAAAATAGTACTCTGTAATAGAGGGTTCACTCAGAATATACTCTGTGAACTCTGTGTTTTCTGCAAAATTGTTAAGCGTAACCAACATGATGACCGTCAGATCCTTATGAAAAGCTTTAGGATTTAAGATCGTCGTATATTGCTGAATCATACCGGAATTTTCCAGTTTTTTTAACCGCTCACTGACGGCCGAGACAGACAAATTAACCTGACTGCTAATTTCTGACAGAGACACTCGAGCGTTTTTTAATAGGAGCGTCAGAATTTCATTATCAATACGATCCATCGGGAGTACCTCCTCTTACTTCATGAGTGATACATTTATTATAGTGAATGAAAAGGGAAAAAGCAAGCGTTTTTTCGTTTTTTGCAAAAAATACAGAAAAAACCATCGTCATAGACGATGGACGATGGCTTTTTCTGTGGTTTTTGAAAGATTACATCGAAAGCTTGCATTCGAAGCTGGCACAATCCGTGCACTTGCACTGATCGGCGTGGGCCTCATGCTTTTCGACGCGGATCGTATTCAGTGTACAATAATCTTCATTTCCTGCATGATGCATACATTCGTTTACATCACAACAGATGCAGCGGTTGATCTCCTTTGGCTGTTGCATGGACTGATCCTCCTTGAATTCATGAAAAGATAGCAGGCATCATCATAGCTAGTATAAACCTCTGTGTCTTTTTTATGCGGTGGGAAATATTTGAAAAAAAAACAAGAGTATGATATACTAGGCGTGGCATGGCAACTCCAGCATATCGGAGAGACAGAGCCACGCCGCGAGATGGCCGCCAGAGGGCGAAATGCCAAGGAGAGATAGAAAGTGAGGTGGGCAGATGAAGGAGATTCAGATTCCGCAGCAAGTGGGCTGGATATTGGCTGAATTGGAGAAAAACGGTTATGAAGCATATGCGGTGGGAGGATGCGTGAGAGACAGTCTGCTGGGACGGGAGCCAAAGGACTGGGATGTAACTACTTCTGCCAGACCCCAGGATGTGAAGAGAATTTTTCGCAATACGTATGATACAGGGATAGAGCATGGAACCGTCAGTGTCCGTGTGGGAACAGAGATCTATGAGGTGACAACCTTTCGAGTGGACGGAGACTATTCGGATCATCGGCGCCCAGATTCGGTGGAATATACGGATAAGCTGGCGGAAGATCTGAAACGACGGGATTTTACTATGAATGCCATGGCGTATCATCCGAGAACAGGGCTGATCGATCTTTTTGGTGGTCAGGAAGATTTGAGAATAGGTTGTATTCGCTGTGTCGGGGATCCCGAAGAACGGTTTGAAGAGGACGCGCTGCGAATGCTCAGAGCTTTTCGCTTTGCGGCCCGGTTTGGTTTTCGAGTAGAGGAGAAGACGGAGAAAGCCGTGAGGATAAAAGCCTCACTGTTAGAAAATGTAAGCAGAGAGCGCGTGCGTGAGGAGATGGATCAACTCATATGTTCAGTACATTCAGGAATCTTGCGGGATATTTGTGCGACAGGGCTGATGGCATACATTATACCGGAATGGATGCCATGTATTGGTGTCGCGCAGAATACGCCATATCACGCCTACACGGTAGAAGAGCATATGATTCGTGCAGTGGAGGCAGCGCAGCCGGTTCGAGTGGTCAGATGGGCAGCGCTCTTACATGATATCGCGAAACCATGTTGCCGTAATACGGATGTGAGGGGAAGGGATCATTTTCCGGGACACCCCGGACAGAGCGCGCAAATGGCGGACAAGATCCTGCGGAGACTTAAGTTTGATAATGCGACTCGAGAGGCTATTGTGCTGAGTATTCGTTTGCATGATGAGACGCCTCCGCAGGATTTATGTCAGATGCGCCATCTAATGAGCCGTATTCCGGACGGGTTTTATCCGTATTTACAGGCGCTGCAGCGTGCGGATGCCGCGGCGCAGAATCCGAGATATTTGGAAGCCAGCATCAAGCGGCTGGATGCGGCAAAGGGATTGTATGAGCATGTAGTAGAAGAAAAGCAATGTGTTAAACTGGCCGATTTGGCCATCAATGGAAGAGATTTGATAGATCTTGGCTTTCCCAAAGGAAGGATGATTGGTGAGGTGCTGCAGCAACTGTTGCACCAAGTATTGGATTATCCGAATATGAACCAGAAAGCGTTTCTTCTGGATATAGCGAATCGGTTAAAAGAGCGGATGTTGCCGTAAAAATCATAGGAGTCTATGGAACTGTCAGATATGGCAGTTCTGTTTTTTTAAAATCACGCATAGGATGATATCGTTTCCGCCGAATAGGCGGCCGACTTTCGAAAAAGGATGTGAAACCATGCGTGAGCTGAATCCCGGTATGCTGAAGGAACTTGGGCTTACGGCTAGAAAAATAAGCCGAGAATTTGGAGCTTATCTATGTGAAACTGATCAGGGATGGTATCTTGTGAAAGATACGGACGCCTCAGAACGGGAGATGCGTTTTGCCCATCTGATCAAAGAACATTTACGGGTTCGAGGAATGGAAGAAACTGACCAATATCTTCTTATAGAAGAGAAGCCCTGGATCCGGTGGAACCGGGAGACCATTACAATACGCAAGTGGCTGCATGGAGAAGAGGCAGATCTGGAACAAGCGGAGGGACGGTGTAAGCTGGGAAAAGCGTTGGCCTGGCTGCATACACACTGTACAGGATTAGAACTTCCGGAAGATTTTAATGTGTTTCCTCATTATCAGGATTGGCCGGGACGGATGGAACGGCAAATGCGAAGAATACGCGGCATGGGAAAAACGATCCGCCGCAGAGGACGTCTGGAAGAATTTGATTTGTTGTTTCTTAAGGCGCTGAGGGCCTATGAAGCAGATGGAAAAGAGGCCATCGCCGGCATGGAAAACGGATGTATGGAGAGAATTTCTAAAAAGGCTCAGGAACAGAATGCTTTTGCATACGGCTTCTTTTCGAATCACTGCGTACTCTTTTCTGGGCAAAGAATGCTGATCCATGATTTTGAAGGCGCTCAACTGGCGTCTCCTGTGCTGGATCTGGCCAGACTTTTGGAAAAAACACTGCGGAAAAACGAGTGGAAGGCAACATGCGGACAGGAAATACTGGATGCTTATGAGTCCGTAAAAGAGCTGGAAAGGGATGAGAAGCAGGTGTTATATTACTACTTATTGTATCCTGGGCGGGCATGGGACCTGGCAGGGGAAGGATATGAACGAAGATCACAATGGATTCCCAGTATATACCATAGCAAACTGGAGCAATTCATAGAAAGGTTGGAAGATAGAAAGGAATGTCTGCGTACTTTGCAAAAGAGAATGGAAGTTTAAAGAAAAAGAGAATTTTCGTGGAGAATGCGAGAAAGTCTTTGCAGGACAAGGAAAATATGCTATAATGTGTATAGCCTGCCTTTAATGAGGACAGTAAATTGGTAAATGTGATGGAATACGGAGAGCGGGCTATATCTGGCAATGTATATCGGATCGAAGAGAAAGGAGCATACATAATGGATGAGAATTGGACGAAGGAGTTAGATGGCAAGACTCCCAGTTCAGACGATAAAGAGTTGGTGAAACGTATGCGGGAAGAGGAGCTTAAGAGCAATTCGGAACATGCTCCGGAAAATGAGCCGGAACATGTGACCAGCGTTTTTCAGCGTGTTGCACAAAGAGCGATGGGGCAAGAGAAGAAGCCAGTCATGGCAAAGCCAGCGGCAGACCCAAGACCGGCGGAACCGGTAAAGCAAGAGGTCCCATCGAAGGGAATGCCTCAGAATACGCAGGAGTTTAAAGAACAATTCTTTAGTGATTTGATGGAAGAAGAGACTAAGGCAGCAGTGAAGTCAAAGAAGCCAGGCGCGCAGCCGTCAAAGCCGGCGAACCAGCCTAGATCCGCAGCACAGGCAGGAGCGCAGCCGTCAAAGCCGGCGAGCCAGCCTAGATCCGCGGCGCAGGCAGGAGCGCAGCCGTCAAAGCCGGCGAGCCAGCCTAGATCCGCAGCGCAGGCAGGAGCGCAGCCGTCAAAGCCGGCGAGCCAGCCTAGATCCGCGGCGCAGGCAGGAGCGCAGCCGTCAAAGCCGGCGAGCCAGCCTAGATCCGCAGCGCAGGCAGGAGCGCAGCCGTCAAAGCCGGCGAGCCAGCCTAGATCCGCGGCGCAGG
>CALBGL010000100.1 GCA_937892735.1 uncultured Clostridia bacterium
GATAAACCCATTCCGAAAATTTAAAAAGACGCCGCATCGGACGTCTTTTTGTCGTATCTGAAAATGGAGTAAAGGGACGGAGATGCCCTTTATTTTATACGCAAAAATGCGGTTCTGCAGCGCGTCGTCGTGGATCTGCGTATAATCAGTTGTAAAAGGAACGGAATTATACGCAATCTCGCAATTTTTGAATCCATCTCTGCTGACCTGCGTATAATCAGTTCTAAAAGGAACTGGTTTATACGCAAATGCGCGATTCTAGAGTAAGCGAATCTTCGAAGTGCGTATAAAATGTGATGCAGGGACGGAGATGCCCTCAAAATTATACGCAAAAGTGAAATTCTGTAGCGTCCTTTCATTGGATTGCGTATAAACCAGTTCTAAAAGAAACGAATATCCTCAAATTATACGCAATACAGTGATTCTGCTGCGCTTTTCTGCGGATCTGCGTATAAGTTTGTAAAATATTTCCATTTTGAATTTCACTGGGACGGAGACGCCCCCGAAGTTATACGCAAAATCAAGATTCTGAAGAATCCTTTCACAGGATCTGCGTACAAGTCGATTCTAAAAGGAACTTATTATACGCAAATGCGAGATAGACAGCTCACAAATCCCAAATTGTGTACAAAACTGTAAGACGTTTCCAGCGCAGACGCTTCGGGGACGGAGACTCACCGCCATTATACATCTCTGCAATTATACACACCTATGCGATGAAGGCTGCGATATCTTTTACAGTAATAATCCGAGAGTTCCGGCTACCATAAATATGAGGCCCCATAACTCTTTTCGAGCAAGTTTTTCGCGGAAAACGATACGCGCAAAGAAAATAGTCACGAGGATGCTGAGTTTGTCGATAGGGGCAACGATGCTGGCAGGACCTTCTTGCAATGCTCGATAATAGCAAAGCCAGGAGGCGCCTGTCGCCACTCCGGATAAGAAAATGAAGAGCAGTTCTCGATGCGAAATCTGATGGAACTCTTTTGTTTTTCCTTGAATGGGAATCATAAGCCATGCCATGATGAGGACTACGCCGGTTCGGAGAGCTGTCCCTAAATTCGATTCAACGCCTTCCATACCGATCTTGCCTAAGATAGCTACCAGGCTGGCGAAGATGGCGGAGGCAATGGCATAGAAGAACCAACTCTTTCCCTCTTGGGAAACCACTTCGTCTTTTGGTTTCTGTACCATCCAGTATGTGCCAAGCGCCATGACTAAAATGGATACTGCTTGGAACCATCCAATAGGCTCGCCCAAAATCAGCGCAGCCAGAAGAATTGTGAGGATGGTACTGGATTTGTCAATGGGCACGACTTTATGGATGTCTCCCAGCTGCAGCGCTCGAAAATAACAGAGCCAAGAAGCACCTGTCGAGAGTCCGGACAAGGTGAGAAAACACCAGGTTTTCCCGTCAATATACGCGACTTGGCCCTGCGAACCTACGATAAAAACCATGAACCAAGAAAAGAGAAGGACGACAACGGTTCGCAACGCCGTCGCTACCATAGAATCTGTCTTTTCAATTCCGCATTTCGCGAGAATCGCCGTCACTCCGGCGAAGAAGGCAGATCCAAACGCGTAGGCAATCCACATGATCCCACGTCCTTTCTAATCCATCAATTTTCATAAAACCTAGGTGAACTTAAGATGCCCTGCTGCACAAAGCTATATTCATAATTCCAGAGATCATCGGTGGATCGCCAGCAATCTGGTCCCTGGGAGAATGGAATACTAGATAAGTGATGCAGTGCCGCCAAGGTGTTATAGCGTGTTGCGTAGAGTGTAAAGTCAAACTGATGACTCCCCGCCTCCAGGGCAGATAAATCGCAGACATAAGGAGAATAGATGATGGGCTGTTCCTCGCCCCCATCCACGCAAAGACCTACCATAGCACCTCGATAATGCGGTACCCGTACACAGCCGCCGCCCTGCGTCTCCAGCGATACGTGATAGGTCACATTGCCGCTGTAAAAAGGCAAGCCCTGATGTGCCCAGTCTCCAAAGGCCAATTCTCGCACCGGCGCTGTGATCGTTTTCTCGCATCCGGCTACGGAAACTCCAAAATCTCCCAGTAAATACATGTATTCCAGCTTTGTGTTGAGGCCAAGGGGAAATGCTGCTTCTAAAACATGCGTTCCTGCCGAAATAGAAGGCAGCGGCGTTGTGCGAATGATGCGATCCATGAACCATCCCATATCCCGAGGCTCTATTTTTTTGCCATCCAGCCATAACTGGCAGACGTCCATATTTTCCATCGCCAATACCGGCGCAGGGAGTCGAATCTCACTCTCTATCGTAAAGCGAAGTCGGATGGTATGATGCGCCGCCTCCTTGCGCATCTGATATGGCTGCTGCATCGCTCGTTTGCGAATGGGCAGGCCGCACCGCTCACGGCACAGATTTTCCAGCTTCAGGATTTCTTCCACATCCTGATAAGGCTCCTGGTCGAGAGCATACTCTGCCATATCCATCAGATACACGTTGGGTTCGCTGAGGCTGACTGGAACCTTATGGAAAATCCGACGGCCGCCAGGATATTCTCGGATCGGCTCTTCTGCTGCCTCATAACGTCCCGGAATCAGGCGCAGCAAGAGACTGTCATGCATATACCATTTTCTTCGGAAGATGGTTTTCCCGTCTTGATATTGCGCGCCCAGACGCTGCACTTTTCCCGTCAGCGTATCCCATACTTCCAGGATATATTCGCCCTGCAGCGTGAAACGCAGGATTTCGGTCTCGTATTTCTGGCCCACATTGAATTTGATCGCCTGATTAGGGATGTCCACATCCGGACTGGGTTGACTGCGCGTGGTCGCCAGGAAGAGCCAATACGCGTCATCTTCTTTACGAAGTTGGTGGACTAGGTGCTGCGCGGCAGATCCATCCGGCAGATTTACACGCAGAAACTCATATGGCGCGAGGCAGTCGAGAAGCGCATTGCAGTTCATATCAATGTGTTCCGCCTGATGATACAAGCGCTCTGCGCGGTCGTCGCGCACACCATCCACAAACTGAGGAGCTGTTCCCATGAAGATCAGGCGTCCACCTGCCTGCCAGAATGCTTCCAGCCTCCCCAATGTGGTCGAACGCATCGTCTCAAGCCCCGGTACGATCACTACATCGTAGGCCATCTGTCCCACCCGAAGCGGCGCTCCGCCTTGTTCGCACAGCTGTGGAAGCCGTGCCTCGGACAGAAAATCAAAGTCCTGGAAGCCGTGAGATAACGTATGGATCAATTCTTCGAAATTTTTTTCATATTGTGCGAGGACCGCTGCGGAACGATCGTTGGGGCCCATATGCAGCCACACGCTTTCCATCGGATGTACGACGGCGATCCGCACCACGGGCATTCCCTTGGTGAGCGCCACATTCACCCTGGCAAAATGATCCTCGATCTGGTAATACTGTCCCGCCCAGGCATTCTGATAACTGATGGACGCGGGATAGTCCCGTTTGGACTCTCCATTAAATGTATACAACGCATGATGCGGCACGCGTAATGTCACGCCCATGGCGGCCTGCCAGTCTCCCTGCAGCTTATAGCCGCGGAAATCAAAGTCCCAGCCGGAAACCCCGTAGAGTTCGCTCATCATTCCTACGGAACCCTGCTGGCGCACAGCAGACTGACACTGCTTCGCTGTCGTGAATTCCAGCTTATGACGGCCCAATACGTCGATGCCCGGGATATGGAACGCCCTGTAATTGCGCATCATCTCTCCGCCGATGGCTGCTTGCCCTTTGAGCGTCCCCTCCCCCATGATATGTCCCGTAAACATGATGCCATTCCGCTCGCACCAGCCCCCCAGCGTATCGCAGAAGGAGGCGGCAAAACGCTCCGACAGGAAATCATGATACAAATACCGCGCTCGTGAAGCTTCACCCTGAGGCAGATTCCAGATCAGTTCCGGCATATAATCCAGGAGGTCAAATCCTTCTTTTTGCAAAAATGCTTCCCCAAATCCATTGCTCCAGGGCAGGATCACGTCGCCCTTCTCTTTCGCATACGCCAGTTCTCCCATGGAAGCGTATTGCGGTTCATCGGTAAATATGGCCGGACTCACGTTTCCAAAGAAATCGCCCACTGTTTCTTTATATCGGTCATAAGTGACGCGTGCAAACTCCTGAATGGCCTCCGGATTCAACGTGTCCACATAAGTCTGTTCCTCGTCCGTCGTCGCTGGCTGTTTCTCAAAATACAAGTACCAGACATCCGCCGCCGTCTCCTCTGCGGCCAGACGCCGGTAGGATAGGAGATCCCCCTTTTCATCCAACTGTACCGTATATCGTGCCAAGAGTTCTCCTTGCGGATTTCTGGCAAATCCCCGCTGCGGTACGGTATATTCTACGTCTTCCTCGTATGAGTAGGCGGTAAACCGCAAATAGCGGCGCGTATACTCCGGATTGCGAGTGACGATGCCGCCTGCAGGTCCTGACGGATACCGATCCTCATCGTAAAGCCAGGCATATAACCCTTCTTTCTGCGCTTTCTCGCAGCAATCCCGCACTCGCTGCATGAATTCATCGCTCAGATAAGGCGTGATAAGTCCAGCACGGGCGTGCATATGAAAACCGCCGTATCCCATCTGCTTAAAAGTATCAATCTGCGTCAGGAGCTCTTCCTTCTCGAGGTCTCCATCCCAGCCCCAGAAAGGAGCGCTGCGGTACTTCGCCGGCGGATTTTTGAAAATATCTTTTGTGTCCATATTATACTTTCTCCTTTTTTAGAATTGTACTCATTATATCACTTCCCTGCAGGGCTGTAAACAAGAACGTCTTGCCAATATACACGGATTCTTTTATAATGAACAAAGGGGGATGAACTCGATGTGTATTCTATTTCTACCACTATTCTCCAATGGATTGCCGTATTGTCCATGGCCCTCCTGGCGGCATTCTGAGGATGTCTATGGCCTTGAAGCCGATTATGGATACTATCCTGCTGATCCTCCTGCTACGGACCGTATACGCATCGCCTTATCACAGCGGTCTCCTCATCCTCCTCTGCTCTCTGGCTCTACGGTCGCAGTGGCGCACTGGCAGGCCTCTTCGTCTACTTCCACGACGGCAGCCACGGTCGATATCCTGCCGCCTTCTTTTATGGATTCTATCCTTCCCATCTCCTATTCTTAAAAATTCTTGCCCCATGGCTATAGAAAGGAATCACGAATCATGAAAAATACGACGCTTTGTTATATGATTCAAAACGGGCAGTATCTCCTGCTTCATCGTGTAAAAAAGAAAAACGATACCAACCAGGATAAATGGATTGGCATCGGCGGTAAGTTTGAAGATAAAGAAAGTCCAGAAGACTGCATGCTGCGGGAATTCTACGAGGAAACTGGATGCCGTCTGATAGACTATTGGTATCGGGGAATTATCACCTTCGTCAGCGACAAAGCAGAAACCGAGTACATGCATCTGTTCACTGCGTCGCAATATGAAGGCACCCTCTCCGAATGTGACGAGGGTGTGCTGGAATGGGTCTCTCCCGCGCAGTTTCCTTCTCTCTTATTTTGGGAGGGAGACTATATCTTTCTGGATCTTCTGCAGCAGGGTATCCCTTTCTTTTCTTTAAAACTTGTCTACCAGGATGAACATTTAATACAGGCCGTCCTTAATGGAACGACTCTCCCGCTGCCTTATTCCGGCGCATTTTCTTAAGAAACCAAAGCAGGATCACACCAGACAGAATCGCGGCCAGGAGGGAAGTCAACGGGAAGTTTAACCACAGTCCCTGCAGTTTTAGGCTCCATAGCGCTACAATCAGAAAAACCGGAAAGACAAGCGCTGTTCCAACGGATATAAACGATGCCTGCAATGGCCGTTCGATGGCAGACATGAAGCTTTGCGTCGCGAAAGAAAACCAACGGGTGAGATAGGTCATGCTGAAGATGCCTAATGCAGTGATCGCCATCGTCATCGTGGCCTCGTCCGTATCGCCCATGAAAAGTCTGGTCACCATCTCCGGGAAAGAGAAAATAATAACAGCGGCTATCATTGCTAAAACTGCACTCGCCAGGAAACAACGTTTTTCAATTGCCTTGACACGAGATAGATTTCCGGCTCCCCAGTTATAGCCAACAGCAGGCTGCAAAGAATCGCATAAACCATACAAGAGCGGTTGTACAACGCCATCCGCGAACATCAGTATCCCGTAGACGGATACGGCCCGTTCTCCTCCCATCTGCAGGAGTACCGTATTCATCAAGATCGAGGTGATACGCCCCGCGATATTGTTCAGGAAACTGGGAGCCCCGCAGGAAACAATCTGACGGATCATTTTAATGCTGAAACGAGGGCGGCAGAACCGCAGCTGCATCTGTCCTCTGATAAAAGGATAAAAGGCGATCAGCGCACAGATTATCATACCGGAACAGGTTGCCAATGCGGCTCCCCAGATTCCCCACCGGAAAACGTATAAGAACGTGAATTCCAACACGACACTCAGGACGGACATGAAAATATTTAAGATCATACTGCCCTGAATTTTCCCGCATATTCGCAAGTAATTATCTACCGCAAATATGATGGTTGTGACTGGCGAACAGATCGCATAGACCCGCAGATACTGCACCGCCTGATCATGCAGCGCTCCTCCGGCGCCCATGAGGCTGATGAAAGCCGGTGCGCTGGCAAATAGGATGCCACCGATCAAAATACCGGCTGCAACGATCATGAGACAGGCGCAGGTGAATATGTTATTCGCTTTTTCCTCTTCCCCCTCACCCAGACGTACGGAAATCGGCACTGCGGAACCTACGCCAATGAGATCCGCCAGCGCAAAGTTGATAATCACAAAAGGCATGGCCAGGTTGAGCGCCGCAAAAGCAGTATCTCCTAGGATCCGTCCGACAAAAATGCCATCAATGAGCTGATATAGCGCGGATGCCAGCATCCCTGCGCAACCGGGCAGCGCCGCCCGTAAAAACAAACGTGTCGGCGGCGTTTTCGAGAATAATTCTTTATAATCCATAAAATCTCCTTTTCTACTTGCTTTCTACATTAAGATAGTATAAACTATGGAGTAGCTCCATAGTCAAGTATTTTCAGGAGGTTTTTTCATGAAAAGAAAACGCGAGAAGAACTACTCGACCGGCGAATTTGCCCAATACTTCGGGATCTCTAAGGATACACTGCTATATTATGATCGAATCGGCCTGTTTTCTCCCAAGTATATCGCTCCCAATGGATATCGACAATATAGCGCTTCCCAGATTTCGACTTTCAGCATTCTTCTATCTCTCCGAGAGATGAATGTTTCGATTCAGGAAATTCGTCAGTATCTGAGTGAAAAATCGCCGGAACGTTTCTCTGAAATCATCGGAACGCAGCTTCATAAACTGGATTTAGAAATTCAAAGGCTGGAAGAAATCCGCCAGGGTTTCTGCCAGAACGCAGAAACGATTCGGGATGCGCAAAATGCTCCACTGGAGCAGGTAATTATTCAGGACCTTCCAGAAAAATACCTGGTCTATCACACTAGTCCCTTTCCTCTCACGAATTTGGATGAGAATCCGCAAACCTGGTGGGACGCCTGCAGTGATTTTATTAAGAAAGCTGGTATTCCCGGCATTCCCTATGTGGGTTCCTACATTGACCAAAACTGTCTCCAAAGCGGTCGGTTCAACCAAGTGAATCGTCTGTTCATGTGGGCGAACCATATCACAGACAACACAAGACCCGCAGGTACCTATGCTGTCCTCTATCACAAAGGTTCCTATGATACTCTGTACGCCTCGTATACGCGATTACTGCAGGAGATCCAGAAACGCCAGTACCGTATGATAAGCGGCGCTTTTGAAGAATACCTTTTAGATGACCTAGAGGTCAATACCCCGGAAGAATATGTGACTAAGATCTCTGTCCGAGTCCAGAGTATGGAATCAACCGGAAAATAGCCGTGCCAGACAATAAAACGGCGGGAACAACACACTTCATCTTGTATTATTCCCGCCGTTTTGCTTTCGTTTGCACGAAAGACTGTCCCTTTAGACGCTGCACCTGGAAGGATTCGAACCCTCGACGCGTGGCTCCGGAAGCCACCGCTCTATCCCCTGAGCTACAAGTGCATTTTTAAGACTTTATAAGTATAGCCCAAAATGGAGAAAGATGCAAGCTTTTTTTGAAAAAACATAAAAAAGACTCTTGTTCCACTTCTCCTCCTCCGGAACTGGCACTTGACTTTTCTCCTTCCCTCTTATATGATAGGGTTATCTTAAATCAAAGGGGGCTTTTTTATGAATCCTACATATCCGGGCGGCGTCTGGCCCGTGATGCTGACGCCTTTCACCGAAGAAAACAAAGTTGATGAGGCCGCGCTGGAAAAGCTGGTGGATTGGTATATTGACAGAGGCGTGGACGGTCTTTTTGCCGTCTGTCAGTCTAGTGAGATGTTCTTTCTCTCCTTCGACGAACGTGTACATATCACAGAATTGGTTGTGAAATTCGCCGCGGGACGCGTTCCTGTCATTTCCAGCGGTCAGGTGTCTGAGGATTTGTCGGAACAGGTGCGGGAAGTGGAGGCCATCTGGAAGGCTGGCGCTGCCGCTGTCGTTCTGATTACCAATCGTTTTGCCAAAGAGGACGAGTCCGATGAAGTCTGGTTCTCGAATCTGTCACGCCTGTTAGATGCGGTGGATCCCTCGATTCCCCTGGGCTTCTATGAATGCCCCTATCCTTACAAACGAGTGCTCGGTCCTGCACTGCTGCGCCGCTCTGCCGAGACTGGCCGTTTCTACCTGATGAAGGATACCTGTTGCGATGCCCGGATGCTGCGGGAAAAGATCGCGGCGATCAAGGGTACTTCCCTACGGCTTTATAATGCGAATACAGCCACACTATTGGATTCTCTGCAGGCGGGTGCTGCCGGGTATTCCGGCGTCATGGCCAATTTTCATCCGGAACTCTATGTATGGCTCACGCGGCACTTCCAGGACGCCCCGGAACAAGCTGGGCTCTTGGCCGATTTTCTGACCATTGCTTCCTTTATCGAACACAAGCCGTATCCGGTCAATGCCAAGTATAATCTACAGCTCGTGGGCATCGGAAACACGCTGATGACACGGACACGTCCTGCGTCCGATCTGAATGAAACCAATCGCTCGGAGGTTCGTCAGCTCAAGGAACTGTCCGATGCCATTGCCCAGCATCTGGAGACTTCGTTATGAAAACGGTAGCCCTCATCGGAGCAGGCGCTGTCGGCGCCTATTTCATCTGGGGGATGCAGGACGCACTGGGAGCCGATTTCTGTGTGGTCGCGCGAGGAGAACGCAAAATCCGCCTGGAACGGGATGGCCTATGGATCAACGATCGTCTGTATCATCCGCCTGTGAAGACGCCGGAAGAAGCCCATGGGGTGGATCTGCTTCTGGTTTCCACAAAATACGGAGTATTGCCCTCCATTTTACCGGATATTGCAGCGGTTGTAGACCATCATACGGCGGTCATCAGTCTCCTCAACGGAGTGGATAGTGAGGAAATCATTGGCGGATATATCGGTATGGAACATATGCTCTATGCGGTCATGCGGATTGCGGCGGAGCGGGACCAGAACCGCATTTTCTTTGATCCGAAGGCTACCCAGGGAGTTTACTTCGGCGAGGCTCATCATCAAAGCCCGACGCTTCGTACACAGGAAGTATTGGATCTTCTTGCCCGAACCCGCGTCCATCATCAGTTTTTCCCGGATATCCTTACGACACTCTGGGTGAAGTTTGCAGGCAATGTTTCCAACAATCTGCCTCAGGCCATTCTGGGCGCCGGTGTCGGCATCTACCTGGTCAGTACGCATGCCGCTTTTATCGCACAGAAGATGTGGGATGAGGTCGCGCGGCTGGCCCAGACGAAGGGGATTGACGTGGGGCCCTTTGAGCCGGAAGCCTGGGCAGGACGTAAAAACGCGCGTTTCTCCACGCTTCAAGATCTGGATCATAAACGCCATACCGAGGTGGACATGCTGGCAGGCACTGTGATTCGTCTATCACAGGAAGCCGGCCTTGAGGCGCCCTACTGCACCTTTGCCTATCATGCCATCAAGGCGCTGGAAGAAAAAAATGATGGACGGTTTGATTTTGACGCCATGTGCTAATGCTATAAAAAAGGATCCGCGAGAAACGTAAACTCGTTCTCAGGATCCTTTTTGACTTTATTTTACACACCGAAGCACATGAAAACCAGACTGCCGTGCTATGGTTTCACAGTTTCCGAAGATCTGCGTCAGTTCCTTCACCGCTGACGGCGCCCCCTGATTCTTACGAATCACCACATAGAGGCGTCCCGTCGGCGCAAGCCAGTCATAAGACTTACGAAACAGATCGTAGATCACGGCCTTACCGGCACGGATCGGAGGATTCGTAATCACCACATCCACTTCGCCAGCCGGGACTTCTTCCGCTGTCCCAACCCAGATTCTATCCGAAACCTGGTTTTCCTCCGCGTTCCTCCGCGCAAGATCCATGGCACGCTCATTGACATCAATCAAATGAAACTGCACACCTGGCAAAAGTGCCGCCAGACTGATTCCAATAGGACCGTAGCCGCAGCCCAGATCGATGGCTTTTCCCGTCAAATGCGGCTCTTCCTTCCGAACCGCATGAATCAAGATATCCGAACCATGATCCACCCGATCTATGGAAAAGACACCATGATCCGTCCAAAACAGGAAGCGTCGTCCTTCCAATTCATACGTAATCTGCTTCTCCTCTGAGCGGGAGGACGGATCTGCTGAATAATAATGTTCCATATGCGTTAGTCCTCCGTCAGGGCATCGGATAGCGCCGCAAACTGCCACAGCGTGAGCGCTTCCCCACGAATCTGTTCGGATATGCCCAAGCTTGCCAAAGCTTCCAGAATTCGATCTTTATCCAGCGCGAACGCCTCCGCATTGCGAAGGCAGTTGACAAGGGTCTTACGCCTCTGCCCAAAGGCCGCCCGAATGAGAGAAAACATCCTCTTTTCATCTTTTACCGACACGGGCTTTTCTTTATGCGTGGTTAGCTGCAGCACGGCAGATCCCACCTTGGGACGGGGCATAAAACAATTCTGGGGCACAAATGCCGCGATATACGCCTCTGCATAATACTGTACTGCCAGACTCAGCGCGCCGTAATCCTTAGATCCCGGCCCGGCCTGAATTCGTCTGGCCACTTCTTCCTGCACCATCACAGTCATTCCCGCTAAAGGTATACCACTCTCAAACAGCCCCATGATGATCGGGGTGGTAATATAATAGGGGAGATTGGCAATCACTTTAATGGGCCGATGAATCCCCTTCTCTTCCAACAGGGCTTTCAGATCCAGTTTCAGAAAGTCCTGATGAATCAATGTTACATTCGAATACGCCTTGAGATTTTCCTGAAGAATGGGAATCAACCGATCGTCAATTTCCACGGCGATCACTTCTCTGGCATGTTCTGCCAGCGCCTGCGTCAGACTGCCGATACCTGGGCCAATCTCCACACAGACATCCTCTGCTTGTACATCGGCTGCCCGAATGATTTTATCCAGTACATGAAGATCAATCAAAAAATTCTGCCCAAACTTCTTCAGAAACTGAAAATCATTCGATTGTAAAATCTCGATTGTCTTCGCTGGGGACGCAATTCTCTCCTCCATGCGCTGCTCCTTCCCTCTATGTTGTACGATCACTCTAGCTCTTCCAAGAAGTCTTTCAACTCCTGAATCTCCTTTTTGCTGACCGTCTTCCCATCATACAGAGCAGTCACAAAATTCTTCATCGAATTGCCATACAGCGTAGAGAAAATGGACTTGCTTTCTGCCTGCAGATATTCATCTTCAGGCACCAGCGCAGAATACATGTTGATCTTCCCCTGCTTCTCCATTTTGACAAACCCTTTATCTTCTAATCGTGAGAGGAACGACAGAATCGTATTGGGCAGCACTTTACGGCTGGGGTCCATCCGAGCCTCTATTTCCATACGAGTAATCGGGCCATCTGCGTTCCATATAATCATCATCAATTCTAACTCCGACTGCGGTAACCGTTTCATGCGTTTCCTCCTTATATTCTTTCATCACTGTTCACTATGACACATTTTCCTGCCTTTGTCAATGCTTTTTTCGACTTTAGATGTCTTCCACCGACACAAGCTGCTCTCCTTCGTTGGCAGGCGTTGTATAAAATGTATAGGCTTCTACACTGCCGCCGGCCACAAACTCATTCCACGCCGCCTGATATTCTTCGTCCGTCACCTGCTGTCCATTCACCTCATAAGGTTCCTCTCCTCCTCCTCCTATTCCGATATGGTAGGAGAAGACTTCCTGCATCTGCCCGTCGATCAGTGTGCGATATACGTAATCCTGCTCACCGCCGCATAATAGATAGGCTCTGCCATCCTTATGGAGAATCTGCACGCTGGGCTGCACACTCGTTCCAATGTTCAGTACACGGCCCGTATAAATTTGTACCGTCTGCCCGTCCTGGTACTGATAGATTTCTTCCCGGTACGCGCCTGTATACTCATTTACCTCATCCACCTGCGAATAAGCACAGTAGAATTCCATCACCCCGTCGCCGTCGAAATCCACCAGTTTGGCCATACACAATCCCTGAAACATGGAATACGCCTGCGCCGCAACACCATATGACATCTGCAGTTCCGCTAATAATTCTCGGAATACTGTACGTTCTGGGCTCTCTCCCACGGGCTGAGATGGAATCTCTACGATCTCTCGCGGCTTAGCCTCGCTCCAGTCCCCGTCCCAGTCGCTGGTTGTAAGAACCCCCGTATCTGCCGCCTCTTGAAGCGCATTTTTCAACGCCCCAATCCGCTGCTCCGCAATCTGCGCCCCTGCATCCACCTCCTGTACTAAACCTCCCACCTCCCAGGCATTGAGCTGCTGCCTGAGCTCATTGGAACTCATTTCTACCCCATTATAGCTGCTCGGTGTACCAGCCTGCCGTCCATAATCATACTGCACCACAGGTACCATCTGCCCATCTTCCAATGCATAATAGTATCCGCGGTCTCCGATATAATCCGGACTCCAGCGCAGATATATGCGATTATCTTTTTGCAGGAAGATCGTGGTAAATCCATAATCCCCGCTCTCTCTTGCCATGTAAGAATCCCAGAGCATGACAACGCCGTCTTCTGTATAACCATAGATCTGCTCCCAGTTGACGCCCCATTCAAACTCCCGATTCCCTTCCCGGAACGTACAATAGAGTTCTACGGTCCCATCCCCATCAAAGTCGATCAGCCGGCAGATTCCCATCTGATCGTGGGTCTGTTCCAGGCCTTCGATAATAGCCAGATACTCCGCGGCGATACATCTTGTTCGAATGGCTGCCAGGGCACTCTCATCATAGACATAGGGTTCTATACTGCTCCAACACGCCGCATCGGATGGCAGGATCAGTTTTCCTTCTGATGCCCCTGCACGAAGCGCCTCCAATGTATCCGCCGTCAAGTCCTGCATACTTTGCTCAGGCGCTTGAAAATCGATCACCTGTTCTAACGCACCCTCCAGCATATGATTCATTTGTATGCAGTAATCCTCTAAGGAAAGAACCCCGCCGTTAATCTGTGCCGTCCCCTCTTCCCAGCTGGTCTCGTCATATTGCCAGATAGATTCCATCCGCCCATTGTGGAACTCCCAGAAATCCCCTTGTAATTCCGGCGTTTCCGGCGCCCAACGCAGCATATAGCGGTCATTCTGATGTATCAGCCATATTCTGGGGTCTTCTTCCGTCCCCATGAGCGGCGCCTGCTCTTCCCACAGTATATCGGTCCGTCCATCCTGATACTGATAGATTCTCAGCCAGGCTGTACCCTCCTGACTGCCGGCGCACAGAAGCTCCGGAACCCCATCCATGCTGAAATCCAGGAGACGAACCGTCCCGGCGACCTCCTCCGGCCACAGCGTTTCTACCGTGGAAAGATAGGATTCTGAGAGAAGGCCATCCGCCGTTACTATAGGTTCCTCCAAAACAGAGTCTTCCCCCACGCTCTCTTCAGCCTGCTGTCCTATCGACGGATCCACAGGGATTGGCATTTCATCGCCCCTGTCAACCGTCGTCAGCAGACTCGCTGCCGCCAGGCCGAGCAGGAGTACAGCACAGATGCCATATGCCTTATGCAGCCTGTTGCCACGAACCACCTGAACAAAACGATCCTTCATTCGTTCGATCCGACTGCCAAAACAGGTGGAGAATTCCATCTTCTCCTCCTGTTTGCGCACCATATACTTCAGGAGCACTTCGCTATATTCCTTGCGCTGCAGCGCATCCATTTCCCGTACTACCTGGGCATCGCAGAGAATCTCGATATCATCGCTCATCTCTCGATACATGAGAAGCACCGCGGGATTAAACCAATGCACAATCCGCACCAGAAGCACCAGGCTCTTGGCCCAGACGTCATGCCGTTTCAAATGCGAAAGCTCATGCCGAAAAATGTATTCCAGCTCCTTTGCGGTATAGCGCCCCTCTGGAATCACCAGAATCGGGTCTATCAGCCCCAGCATCATCGGCGATGTGATTCGTTTGCATACGCGAATCTGTACGCGATGCGTCACCCCCAATAGATCCCGATATTCATCAAAATACCGGCGGATCTCCTGTCCGATGGGTACATAGGACCATCGCAGCAGGTATCGCCGCTGATACAGATAGCTACCCAGATACCAGGCGCCTGATACGCAAACTCCAACCAGCCAGACCCAGGGAAACCATTGCCATAGAATCCCCCAGTCAAATCCTGCTGAGACAATCACCGGTACTTCCGCAGGATCCTCTACATATCCCTGCGATGGTTCTTCATCGCGAACCGGGGAGTTCCCTCCCATTTCCGGACTCTCTATGGATTCGGTTTCTGTATGCTCTGGCACAGGGGTTTGAGTGGGAATCTGCGGCGTCTGCACTGCCGGTCTCTCTACCCGCGGCAACTCGACCGTAAACACCGGCGTCGAGATGGAAACATCAAAAGGAAGCAGCATACGCACTGCTAACACGATCCAAAACACATATCTCCATTTACGTCCGATCCGATTGCGAAAGAGCCGTGTGATTCCTGTCGCCAGCAAAATCAATAGGCCGCACGCCAGAGACAGCAGGAAAAAATACGTCAGCATCCTTCTCACCCCCATCTTCTCATCCTGCTTTTCGCAGACCATATAACGCATCACATTCTACAACAGCCTAATTCCTAGTTTCAGTATAGCGGATTTCCAGTGATTTGTCAATACATAGCGCCAAAAACATGAAAAAAGAAAATGAGTCAAGTACGATTCGCAAATCATACTTGACTCATCATATACTCACGAGATCCCAAACAGCCGTTTTGCGTTTTCTGTTGTGACTCTGGCCACTTCTTCCGGTGTGATCCCCTTGATCTCGGCGATCCGCGCCGCCGTGTAGCGCAGGTTCCGGGAGTCATTGCGTTTTCCCCGCATCGGCACGGGAGCCAGATATGGACAATCTGTCTCGATCAGCAGTCTCTCCAGGGGCATCTTTTCCACGGTCAGCGCCACTTTCTTCGCGTTTTCAAACGTGACCATGCCGCCGATTCCCAGGTAGAATCCCATGTCCACATATTTCTGCGCCATCTCAGGCGCTCCGCTGTAGCTGTGCAATACGCCGCCCACCTGCGCCGCGTCGTAATCGCGCAGGATCTCATAGGTATCCTGTGCCGCGTCGCGGCTATGCACGATGATGGGCAGTTCCAGTTCCTTCGCCAGTTCGATCTGTTCGATAAACCATTCCTGCTGCACGTCTCGGCTTGGATTATCCTCATAATGATAATCAAAGCCGATTTCTCCCACCGCCACGATCTTCGGTGAATCCTCGATATACCCATACAGCGACGTGACTGCCTCTGGATCCAAATCGCCCACCGCCTCTGGATGGATCCCGATCGCACCATACATAAAATCATAGCGGCCTACCAGATCCAATACCTTCTCGGCGCTGGCAAGATCGGACGCACAGTCTATGACGTAATCCACGCCAGCCTCTGGCAGGCTTTCTAACAGCGCGTCCCGATCCGGATTGAATTGCGCGTCGTCGTAATGAGCATGACTGTCAAAATACATCAGCGAACCTCCCCGCCCGACTGCACATCCTTCTCCGGGCTGACGACCGCAAATCCTCCTTCTTCATCCGAAGCGCACAGAACCATGCCCTCGGAAAGTACGCCGCGCAGTTTCACCGGCTTCAGGTTCGTCACCACGACCACCTTCTTGCCGATAAACTCCTCCGGCTGATACCACTTGGCGATTCCGGATACGATCTGTCTTGTCTCCTCTCCGATACGAATCTGCGAGACTAAAAGCTTGTCCGCTCCCTTGACTCGTTCGCAGGCTATGACCTCGCCTACCTTGAGTTCCACCTTGCCAAAGTCATCTATGGTGATCTCCGGCGCCGACTCCTCTTTCTTGTGAGCTGACTTTTCCGGCGCCGGCATCTGCGTCTTCTTCTCTGCCTCCAGCTCCGCCAGCTTCTTTTTCTCATCGATCCGGGCGAACAGCGGAACCGGATCCTCAGTCACATCGCCTGCCTTCAGCATGCCAAACGTAGCGGTACTGTCCAGCGTCTTCGCCTCTTCGGCCACTGCCAGCTGCCGCAGAATCTCCGCGCCCGTATCCGGCAGGAAGGGCTCGATCAGGATCCCGATGATTCGAATGGATTCTAGCAGATGATACAGCACTGTCCCCAGACGTTCCTTCTGGCTTTCATCCTTTGCCAGTACCCAGGGCGCTGTCTCGTCAATATATTTATTGCTGCGGCGCGCCAGCACCATGATCTCTTCCAGGGCGTCTGCCACATGCAGCGTTTCCATACACTGATCCACGTTTTCCACAGCCTTATGCGCTGCTTCTTCAAGCTCCGCGTCCACAGGCTCCGTCACCGTGGGCGCCTGAATCACACCGCCAAAATACTTCTTACCCATGGCAATGGTTCGATTCACCAAGTTGCCCAGTGTATTGGCCAGATCCGCATTATAACGGGCAATCATGCTCTCATAGGTAATATTGCCGTCAGAAGCGAACGGCATTTCGCGCAGGACGTAGTATCGCACACCGTCCACGCCAAAATGGCGTACCAGATCATCCGCGTAGATCACATTGCCCAGAGATTTACTCATCTTAGACTCCGCAAAGAGCAGCCAGGGATGCCCGAAGATCTGTTTGGGCAGCGGTTCTCCCAATGCCATCAGCATAATCGGCCAATAGATGGTGTGGAACCGCAGAATGTCCTTCCCGATGACGTGTACATTCGCAGGCCAGTATTTTTTATACAGCTCACTGGGATGCTCCGTATCGTACCCCAGTCCCGTAATATAGTTGCTGAGCGCGTCGATCCAGACATACACCACGTGCTTCTCATCAAATGTCACGGGAACGCCCCATTTGAAAGAGGTCCGAGAAACACACAGATCCTGCAGGCCCGGCTTCAGGAAGTTATTGACCATCTCCTTCTTCCGCGCTTCCGGCTGAATAAACTCCGGATGCTCCTCGATATACTGCAGGAGCCTGTCCTGATACTTACTCATACGGAAGAAATAGGCTTCCTCTTTGCTCCGCTGCACCGGACGGCCGCAGTCCGGACACTTGCCGTCCACCACCTGCGTCTCCGTAAAGAAAGATTCACAGGGCGTGCAATACCAGCCCTCATACTGACCTTTGTAGATATCTCCTTGATCGTACAGCTTCTTGAAGATCTTCTGCACCTGCTTTACGTGATCCTCATCCGTCGTCCGAATAAAACGGTCATAACTCGTGTTCATCAGATCCCAGATCCGCTTGATCTCTCCCGCGATCTGATCCACATACTCCTTGGGCTCCATGCCCGCTGCCTTCGCATTCTCCTCTACCTTCTGACCATGCTCATCCGTGCCGGTCATGAAACGTACATCATACCCCTGTGCCCGGCGCATTCTCGCGATCGCGTCCGTGAGAATCACCTCATAGGTATTGCCAATGTGCGGCTTTCTGGATGTATAGGCAATGGCCGTCGTGATATAATAGGTTCCCTTTTTGCTCAAATTGATCTCCTCCTGACAGAATAAAAATCGTCCCTCCTCCACAAAGGACGAAAGGACGATTCGTGTTACCACCTTGCTTCGCCGTTACCTCACGATAACGGCCTTATGAAGTCCATGACTCCTGCGCGTTTACGGGCGCTCCCGTCGCAGCCTAAAATCTTCGGTGCGCGGCTCCGAGGCCATCTTCAGCCGGTTTCCCGCATCCCCTCCCAGCCATCAGGGACTCTCTGCGGCGGTCCGCCGGCATACTCTCCTCTTCTTTGCCTTTTTCCTTATAAACCCATTATAATGGGCCTTCTGTCGATTGTCAAGGCTGGAAACGGAGATTTTAATACGTATCAATCGGCGGCTTGACCGTGTCTGGCAGCGGACAGGTATAGTGCCCGCCATTCCGACGCAGCACCTCCTGCTTCGCCTCTTCCACGGCCTGTGGCTCCTGCATGGTTCGTAGACAACATAGGGCCAGCATCTTTCCCGCGGCCAGGGTACCTTTTTCACCCAGGATACTGCCTGCCTGCGCGGTCATCTGCCAGGTATGGCCAATATTGCCAAGACAAGTACAGGCCACGTTCAGGTTGAGACATGGCACAGCATATCCCACGTCTCCCACATCGGTGGAGCCGGCGCTCAGATACACCTTATCCGGTGTAAACGGATGAATCTCGCTATCTAAGGGGTTCTCCCACTTCTCTTCCCAGTCCTCCGGATAATCTTCCATGAATTTCTGACGGATCGCTTTTTTGCTTTCTTCCGGGAAGGACTCCAGAAAATGCTTGGCCAGGCGATAGTCTGCCTCATCCCACTGCGGCGCCCCTATCTCCTGCATACACGAATCCGCGATGCGTGCCAGCGCGAAATTCGGAAGATATTCTGTAAATGCCATCGCCAGCTCCGGCGTCACCTCCGTCTCGGTCATCATGGCCGCACCCTGGGCCACCTTGACCACACGGTCGTAGAGTTCTTTTGTCTGGCGGACATAGGGAGCGCGGACTTCATACCGCACCACGGCCCGGTCCTGCACCACATTGGGCGCAGTTCCCCCGGCATTGATATAGGCATAGTGCAGACGCGCCTCTGGAATCATGTGTTCCCGCAGATAGTTGCATCCCACGCTCATCAGCTCGGCTGCATCCAGAGCACTTCTTCCCAGATGTGGAGTCGCACCCGCATGCGCCGTTCGCCCTTTGAAGTAGAAATTAGCGCCCATGATCGCATTGGAATGCATGGCGTCCACCTCATTTTTGGAGGATGGATGCCAGGTATAGATGAAATCACACACGTCGAAGAGGCCTGCGCGCGCCATGAACTGCTTCGCGCCTGCTCCCTCCTCGGCGGGGCATCCGTAGTAGATCACCTTGCCGGGAATCTGATTCGTCTCCAGATACTCTTTCACCAGGATCGCTGCCGCCAATGCCCCCGTGCCCAGACAACAATGACCGCAGCCATGTCCCGGCGCATTCTCCTTCACAGGTTTCTGCGCCGTACATCCGGCTTCCTGACTCAAGCCATCCAGCGCGTCAAATTCGCCCAGAAGCCCCATTGTCATGCCGCCTTCTCCGTACTGGTACTCTCCGGTAAAGCAGGTCGGGATTTCCGCTAAGCCCCGCTTCACATCGAAGCCATGCTTTGTCAGCGTCTCGCATAAAAGCTCTGCTGACTTTGTTTCTTTATAAGGTAACTCCGCGTAGTTGAAAACCGCGTCCCGCACCTTCATCATCTCGGGACGGATCCGCTCCATCCCTTCTATAATAAACTCGATATCTTTCATATTGACCCCCTATAATACCTTGCTGAGAAAATCTTTACAGCGTTCGCTCTTCGGATTTCCAAATACTTCTTCCGGTGTACCCTCTTCCTGCACCAAGCCCTCATCCATAAACAGAACACGATCGCTCACGTTTCTGGCAAATCCCATCTCATGGGTGACGATGACCGTGGTCATTCCAGACTGTGTCAGTTCTCCGATGACATCCAGAACCTCTTTGACCATCTCCGGATCCAGCGCACTGGTCGGCTCATCAAACAGGACCACCTGCGGTTCCATGGCCAGCGCCCGCACAATGGCCAGACGCTGTTTCTGTCCGCCGGAAAGCTTGGTCGGATACTCGTCGCGCTTATCCAGCAGCCCCACCCGCCTCAGCAGATCCTCCGCCATGGCCTCCGCCTTCGCCTTCTCCATCTTTTTTTCCAGTATCGGAGCCAATGTGATGTTCTCGATGACTTTCAGATGGGGAAACACATGGAAATGCTGAAAGACCATGCCAATCTTCTGCCGATATTGATCCAGCTCCTTCTTTTTCAGCTTCTTATTGGTGATCTCTGTACCTTCGAAAAATACCTGACCCTCTTCCGGCTTTTCCAGCAGATTCAAGCAACGCAGAAACGTACTCTTTCCACTGCCGCTGGGGCCAATAATGCTGACTACCTCACCCTCGTAGATCACCTGGTCGATCCCGCAGAGCACCGGGAGCTTGCCAAAGCTTTTCTTCAGGCCCTGTACTCGGATCATTTCTTTCTCGTAATTAATCATTAGCACGCAGCCTCCTCTCCGCCAGTTTCACCAGGAAGGACGACACTGTTGTCAACAGCAGATATAATCCTCCTGAGATCATCAGTGCCGGTATCGTAATAAATGTCGCGGACTGCACCGTCTTGAAGGCGCTGGTAATCTCAGTGATAAAGAATACCGATGCCATGGAAGCTTCCTTTATCATCACGATAAACTCATTTCCCAACGCAGGTAAAATATTTTTGACAGCCTGCGGCAGGATGACACGGGTCATCGTGTGAAATCCGCTCATGCCCAAACTCTTGGCCGCTTCTGTCTGACCCGCGTCCACAGCCTGGATTCCGGAGCGGATGATCTCCGCCACATATGCACTGGCATTAACTACTAACGCCATGATGATGCACTGTTCTTCCGATAACTCAAATGGAAGATACTGTGGCAGGAAAAAATAAAAGAAATACAGCTGCAGCAGAACGGGCGTGCCTCGAATGATCCAGATATAGAATCCGCTGACTGCCTGCAAGATCCGAAACCGAGACATCTTCAGAATTGAAAATAACATTCCGATTATAGATCCAAACAGAACCGTCATAAAGGCAATATAAATCGTTCCCCATGTGCCTTCTAAATACACGTACCCGTATCGATCCCAGATCTGGGCAATCGTCTCCAGCATAGGTCCTTCTCCCTCTCTTCCTTACAGCCCCAGCGTAGCCGCGTATTCTGTGTACTCATCATACCATTGCTGGTAGATGCCGTTTTCCACGACTTCGTCTACAATCTCATTGATTCGCGCGAGCAGCGCGTCTTCCCCCTTCTTCATGCCAATGACCATCCCATTATACCGGTCGTCTGCCTCAAAGCGGAAACTCTCTACCATGGAAACACCGCAATCCTCGTTAGCATCGATATAGAGTCTGGCGAAAGAAGTAGCTGTCGCAACCGCATCCGCCTTGCCCTCCTGCACCATCAGAAAGGCGTCATTGGTAGACGATACATATTTGATCTCCTTATAGGCGGGCACTTGCTCCTCCAGAAAATATTGCTGCAGAGAACCCTGCTGCACCACGATCACCAGATCGGCCAGGTCTTCCACCGATTGGATCTGATCCACCATATCGGAGCGAACCGCGACCCCGTATCCCTCGTTGTTTTCCGATGTATAGTAGGCATTGGACAGATTCATGTTCTCCGCGCGGTCCGGCTTATACGCTAAGGCAGAAATCGCGATATCATACTTGCCCTCGGTGATACTGCTTAACACCGTCGTAAAATCCAACGGAACGATACGGCATTCCACACCCAGCTCATTCGCAATATACTTCGCCAGTTCAATATCCGCTCCCACATACTGCTCATCTCCTTCCTTCGAAGGATCAATAAACTCATTCGGCGCAAAATAAGGTTCCGTCGTCACCGTAATATATCCCCGCTCCAAGATCTCGTTCAGGCGATTATTCTCCTGCTGCGCTTGCCCGCACCCCCCCAGTACGACTGCCAGAACCAGGCATAGTGTCATGGCGATCCATCGTCCTCCGAATCTCTTTCTCATATCTCCATCCTCCATCTTCATTACTTTAGTACGCTAACGCGATAAATTGATGATGCAACAAAGATATGATACCCTATTTTTAGAGCCATGTCAAGCTTTTTTTACAAAAAACTCTACAGCGAAAGAAAAACCATTATCTCATAGATCTTTCTATATCTATGAAACAATGGTTCTTTTTCTTAACGAAGTTTAACCTCATATTCTGCTGCATATTTCTCCGCCTGTTCCGTTAGCTCCATATCGGAGATTGCTGTCACACGACCGTTTTCGTACTCCTGATCCACCCATTCCTTGATCTTAAGAATCATAGGACTGTCTTTAGACAAGCGCGCCTCATTTTTCAGATTATAGGTACTGTTGATCCAGTGTGCAATGCCCGCGGCTCCAGAAGTATTTGTAATCATCACCTTCGGAGGACGATTCAGAAGGAGTCCTGTGTTGAACACGTTGTAGATCTCCTCATCTTTCATCAGACCATCCGCGTGAACACCCGCTCGCGTTACATTGAAATATTCTCCCACAAACGGAGTTCTGGGCGCGATATATTCTCCCAACTCCGTTCGGTAATAATCCGCGATTTCTGTGATCACCGTCGTATCCATGCCGTCCAGTGTGCCACGCAGCTGGGCATATTCCATGACCATCGCCTCCAACGGGCAATTTCCGGTACGTTCTCCAATTCCCAGAAGAGAACAGTTGACAGCAGAGGCTCCATAAAGCCAGGCTGTGACAGAATTGGTGACTGCGGCATAGAAATCGTTATGTCCGTGCCATTCGATCAATTCCGAAGGTACACGCGCGTGATAACGCAACCCATAAATGATACCCGGCACGCTGCGAGGCAGCGCTACACCAGGAATGGATACGCCATACCCCATGGTATCGCAGGCCCGGATCTTGATGGGCACGCCGCTCTCCTTACGAAGCTTGGTCAGCTCGGACACAAATGGCACCACAAATCCATAAAAATCGGCCCGTGTGATGTCTTCAAAATGGCACCGGGGACGAATCCCCACTTCCAGACAATCCCGCACGATATTCAGATAATGCTCGATGGCCTGTTTACGGGTCATATGTAGTTTATTGAAAATATGATAGTCGGAGCAGCTGACCAGAATCCCCGTCTCCTTCATCCCCATCTCCTTGACCATCTGAAAGTCCTTCTTCGATGCGCGGATCCAACTGGTGACCTCCGGGAACTCATATCCCAACTCCATGCACTTGTATGCCGCATCTCGGTCTTTTTTACTATACAAGAAAAACTCACTCTGGCGAATCAATCCCTTAGGACCGCCCAGCCGGTGAAGCATCTCATATAAACGCACAATCTGTTCCGTTGTATACGGTTCCCGGGATTGTTGACCATCCCGGAACGTTGTATCCGTAATCCAGATTTCTCCTGGCATCTCCATCGGAACCAATCGACGGTTAAAAACGATCTTCGGAACTTCATCATATTTGAAATTCTGACGGTACAGATTGGGCTGTTCCACATCTTGCAGAATATAATTGAACTCTGCCTGCTCCAAAAGATTCGTCTTTGGATTCATATGCAGATCGGCATTCGTGTCGAAACTGTTCATGTTCTGCTCCTCCTTTCTTCTTTTACAAACACCCCGTTAAGGTGTGTAGACTTTATCATACTAAACTCCCCGATAGAAGTCAAGTATTTTTTGTATCAAACCGAGTTTTTGGACAACTTTTATAAAATTTTTTATAAAATTGATGGAACACTGGAAAAGCTATCGTAATATCCTGTAGTATCGAGGGAAACTTCTCCCCGACAAAATCATCATTGGAAAGGGGGCTCTCCCTATGGGATGTGCCGGACAAAACAATTATTGGATCATTATTTTACTGCTGCTTTGCTGCTGCGGAGATAATGGCGGATTCTTCGGCGGCGATGGCTGCGGAAACGACAACTGCAGCTGGATCATCTTCCTGATCCTGATCATGTGCTGCTGCGGCAATGGAAACGGTAGATCTTC
>CALBGL010000101.1 GCA_937892735.1 uncultured Clostridia bacterium
ACCTCAGATTTGAGAGCCCTCGACTGGCATGGCGGCGTAACATCTACTTTCACACTGGCGCCGGGATATACCACGATGGAATTGTTTGCGATGCAGGTGAACGGACAGACGGTTACCCTGGTAAAAGCAGGCGAAACCAATATCTACACATATACGCTTTCAAATGCAGAGAATGATGTAACAGTCAGCATTACCGGCGGAGCAGATGTTACCCGGCCCAATGCAGAGATCACAGTTCAGAATCATAGTTGGAAAGAATTTTTGAACACGGTGACCTTCGGACTCTTCTTCAAAGAGAGTACAGATGTGACGATCACGGCAGCGGATGCGAATACAGGAAGCGGCATTGATACGGTGGAATATCTGCTTTCAGAGACGGCATTCACATCCGAAGAGAGTGAGGTAGATTTCTGGACGAGCCTGACGGCAGACAGTGACGGCATCTATGGTTTTGCGATTCAGCCGAATCAGAGGGGGTTTGTCTACGTCCGTGTTCAGGATCATGCAGGGAACATGACCATCATCAATTCGGAAGGAATCGTAGTCTATACTGATGCAGAACAGGATACAGAAGAGATTACCTTTACGAAATTGTCCGGAACGGACACTTCCTTCCAGGTAACGCTCCATGGCAATACGGTCAAATTGCTCACCCTGGAGACGACGGATCCAGAGGGGCAAACGAAGAGTCAGACTATCGACAGCACGAATTATACGGTTCGTGGTGATACGATTACATTAAAGGCAGATTATTTGCAATCTCTGGCAGCGGGCACATATACGGTACGTGTCGAGTACAATCCCATGGGCGAATCCTATATAGAAGCTGTCGGGAACATACTGCCGGCATCTACCACCGTGCAGATGCACATCCAGCAGGTGACAGGAACCATGACGATTGACGGAGATATCGGAAAGATCTATGATGGTACGGCGGTATCCCCGGATTATACGCGGAACAATCTGGATGGTCAAGTGATTGTGGAATACAAGGCACAGAATGCAGAGGATTCTGCATATACGACCATATCTCCGAAAGACGCCGGAAAGTACACGGTGCGTGTGACCGTAGAAGCAGACGCTGAAGGAAACTATACGGAGGCATCTGCTACCCAAAACTTCATCATAACCCCAAAGACGTTGACTGTGCATGTCGCGATTCGCGATAAACAGTATGATGGCCGAGATACCGCGTTGTTTGAGGGGACGCCGAGTCTGGAAGGTGTTGTAGGTGGGGATATAGTCCTTTTGATCCACGGGGAACCAATGTTTGACAGTATAGCAGTGGGGACGGATACTGAAATCCATCTCACAGACTTTGATATCGAAGGCGAGGATGCGGACAATTATGTTCTGATCCAGCCGACAGGCCTAAAAGCCAGTATATATAATCAATATACGGCAGCGCAGGGCACGGATTACACCGTTAACAGCAATGACTGGCTGAACGAAGACTTCGTGACCACAGCGACAAAGGGGTACAGCCTGTCTCTGACCAACACGGCAGAAGGCAGCTGGACACAGAACCTCACAGTCTCGAAGGAAATGGAGAATGGAACGTTGACCTTCTATGTGAAGAACGATACAACAGGTGCAATCTCAAGGATCCAAACGGAGCATTATAAGATTGATAAAACAGCACCAGTCGGTGAGATCCGCATCGGTACGAATGTTTGGCGCGAGTTCCTGAACACAATCACGTTTGACATGTTTTTCAAAGATACACAGACGGTGAGCATAGACAGTGAAGACACAATGTCTGGTATAGCTTCGGTGGCGTATGCTGCTTCCGACACGGTTCTGAGTCTGGAAGAGGTCAAAAATCTGACCTGGACGGAAGGGATGAATGTTTCCGTAGAATCGGAAAATGGCAAGCAGTTTGCGTATTATGCACGTCTTACTGATTTTGCGGGCAACGTGACCTATCTGTCCACGAATGGAGCAGAGTTCGATACCACGCTGCCTGTCATCGGTGGCATCACGGACGGAGAGACCTATTGCGTTTCTGCGAATATTACAGTCAGTGATGACAATCTCAGTACAGTCACAGTAGACAGTAAGCCAGTTGTTCTGGAAAACGGGACGTATACGGAGACGCTGGCCGCGGGCGAGCATACAATCATCGCCATGGATAGGGCAGGTAACGAAGCGATGGTGATAATCACTGTCAATGCCAATCATACACCAGAGGCGGATGATGAGGATTGTACCACGGCGATATACTGCACTCTTTGCGATGCGGTGACGACAGAAGCCCAGGAGCATGATTTCAGCGGAGCCTATTTGTCGGATGAAAATGGACATTGGCACCAGTGTCAGAATGCCGGCTGTACGGCAACGAATTCCAAGACAGAACATACGAGATCCAATGGAGGAGACTGTACCCAGGATACGCTGTGCAGTGCCTGCGATCTGCGAGATCTGCGGCGAGGCATATGGCAGCGTGGATGTGAGTCATCATGTTAATATTGTAAAAATCGCTGCAAAAGAAGCGACACATCTAGAGCCAGGAAATATAGAGTATTGGTATTGCAATGATTGTGGAAAGTATTTCAGCGATGAAGCAGGTACACAGGAAAGCGATCTCGCGGACACAGTGATACCCAGACTGACAGAGCATATCGCAGACAATACTGGTTGGCATGCCGATGGCGAATATCACTGGCAGCAGTGTTTGTGTAGAGAGATTATTAATCGGGAAGCTCATTCCTTTGAATGGGTAACCGACAAAAAAGCCACTGAAACACAAGCAGGATTCAAGCATGAGGAATGCAAGATTTGCGGGTATCAAAAGGAGACAGTGGAGATCCCGCCAACAGGGACGACGACTGGACCTAATGATGACAAAAACGAATCTCCCAGTACAGGAGATACTAGAAATTATTTCCTATGGCTTGTGTTACTTCTTGCATCAGGTATAGGTATGGTAGGAATTGTAATCTACAAACAAAAGAAGAAGTACAATCTATAATATGTATAAAGAGGCTAACACATCAATGGTTAGCCTCTTTATTATAAAATGAAGCACATTTCCGTCCCTTGTAAGCTATGATTTTAAGCCATTTTTGTGTTATAATTCCCATTTACGAAAGGGGGATTTTTATGAAAGATATTTCTATTCATATCGTGAAGCTACTGCAGGAGATCATGAAGAAATTTGTGGAGTTCCAGGTGATTTCCACATGCCTGGCGAGAAGTTTGTTCCGAAAAACAAGAGCCAAGGATCGGAAGCCGATCCAGATGAGATACGATGCCAAGTTCAAAGCGAGCTGGGAAAATATGTAAAAACAAAGAAATTGGCTTCTTCCGGGGACGAAATCCGTACCTGTGCGAAAATGAAACCTTAGACCCCAGGAAGGGGTTTTTGTCTTGAGATTGGAAGAATATGGACAATACATATTCTGAAAGCTAGCCTTAGCAAAGCTGGATACTCAAATTTTCCAGTGCCAGGCAAATTCCTAGTCGAGAGCGTATGCAGTATACTCAAATTTTCAGGATCCGAGCATACTCCTGGTTGTTGGCGTATACAGTATACTCAAAAAGTCCGGACCCGGGCAGGTTCCTAGTCGAGAGCGTATACAGTGTACTCAATTTTTCAGGATCCGAGCATACTCCTGGTTGTTGGCGTATACAGTATACTCAATTTTTCCCGGACCCGGGCAAGTTCCTAGTCGAGAGCGTATGCAGTATACTCAAATTTTTCTGGGTCCAGGCAGTTTCCTGGATGAAGGCGTATACTTGTATACTCAAAAGGCCCGGGCCCAGGCAGGTTCCTAGTCGAGAGCGTATATAGTATACTCAAATTTTCAGGATCCGAGCATACTCCGGGTTGTTGGCGTATACCTGTATACTCAAAAAGCCCGGACCCGGGCAAGTTCCTAGTCGAGAGCGTATGCAGTATACTCAAATTTTTCTGGGTCCAGGCAGTTTCCTGGATGAAGGCGTATACTTGTATACTCAAAAGGCCCAGGCCCGGGCAAGTTCCTGGTCGAGGGCGTATATAGTATACTCAATTTTTCAGGATCCGAGTATACTCCTGGTTGTTGGCGTATACCTGTATACTCAAAAAGCCCGGACCCGGGCAGTTTCCTGGTCGAGGGCGTATATAGTATACTCAATTTTCCAGTGCCAGGCAGTTTCCTAGTCGAGAGCGTATACAGTATACTCAATTTTTCCCGGACCCGGGCAAGTTCCTAGTCGAGAGCGTATACAGTGTACTCAAATTTTTCCGGGTCCAGGCAGTTTCCTGGATGAAGGCGTATACTTGTATACTCAAAAAGCCCGGGCCAAGGCAGATCATTCGTATCAGATTAAGTATACAGACTCAGAAACTTGTTGTATATACGAATTTGCCCGGTTAGAGCATATACAAATAAAGGAAAATAGGAGATCTTGGCTAAATGTCCGATCTTTCCCTTGACAGGCTTTCCGAGATATGTCATACTAAAAATAGGAAAAGGACATAAGGAGGTTGGCATGAAGATACTATATCCTGAACAATATGCAGAAACAGCGTTTCAGGTGGATTATGAGGTGCTGCGACAAAAAGGTGTGCGCTTATTGATGTTTGATGTGGATAATACGCTAGAGACCTATAATACAACCTTGCCTAGTCGTGAGACCAGGCAGTGGGTGCGGCAGCTCAAGAAGCAGGGATTCCAGATTATATTGGTTTCCAACGGCGCCGAGAAACGGGTGGAACGTTTTGCTGCGTCATTGGGCGTGTCTTATGTATATCGGGCTCTCAAGCCGCTGCCTATAGGGATTCGTCGGGCCCTTGAGAAAGCAGGATGCCGACCGATGAATGCGGCCCTGATAGGGGATCAGATCTTTACAGATGTACTGGGCGCGAACTGGGTTGGCGTGCATGCAATCTTGACAAAACCCATTTCTACAGTAGATGATGAATGGATCACGAGGATCAAGCGAGGACTGGAGAAAAAGGTGATTGCTCGATATCTGAGGAAAGAAGGGAAAAGAAGATGAATCGCGCGAGCATGTATGTGGATGGTAGAACCCAATGTTTTGCGGTCTGGGGTCATCCTATCGGTCATACCTTTTCTCCAATGATTCATGAGCTTTTTATTAAAGAATGTGGGGACAATATGGCGTATCTGGCCTTTGATGTGGCGCCGGAGGCGCTTCAAGATGCCCTGCGGGGCGCCTGGGCCATGGGATTCGGCGGAATCAACCTGACAATTCCGCATAAGGAACGAGTGATTCCGTATCTGGTGGGACTGGATCCGCTGGCGCGTAAAGTAGGGGCCGTGAATACGCTGAAGCGTACAGAAGAAGGATTTTATGGATATAATACGGATGTATATGGGATGCAGTCCCAACTTCGGACCAATGGGATCTATCTGGAAGGACAGGATGTGGTGATTCTGGGGGCGGGAGGTGCTGCCAAAAGTGCATTGTGCGTCTGCCAGATGGAGAGGGCTCGCAGTGTAGCCGTGTATAATCGAACATATGATCGTGCATCAGAGCTGGTTCAGCATTATAAAAAGGTCAGTCAAGGAGAGAAGACGCCAAACATGCGGGCAGTAGAATATGAAGAACTGTTGCGCATGCCTCATCCTTATGTGATTCAGACCACGCCGGCCGGCATGCTGGGAGTAGCGGATCAGTTGCCGATTCCGGAAGCACATTTTTACGACAGTATTCTCTATGGAGCGGATGTGGTATTTAATCCGAAGGATACGCCTTTTTTGAAAAAAGTGCGCGAGCATGGAGGCAAAGCTGCGGACGGGCTGTCTATGCTGTATTATCAGGCGCAGAAGGCCTTCGAGATCTGGAAACAGATTTCATTTTCGGAAGAGACCAGTGAGCGAATGAAAGCGCAATTCCTGAAGTGGGCGGAGGATTACTTTCATGTGTAAGACCATTGTACTGATTGGATTCATGGGGTGTGGAAAGACGCGTCTGGGGCAGTATGCTGCGAGGGTTCTCGGGATGGAATTTGCAGATACGGACAGTCTCATAGAGCAGGAAGCGGGCATGAGTATTTCGCAGATCTTTGCGAAGCAGGGGGAAGAGGCGTTCCGTAAATGGGAGACCGAGGTTTTGGGTAGAAGTTGTCGGCAGAGAGGGCGGATTCTGGCCACCGGCGGAGGTATTGTCAAAAATCCGCAGAACGTGAAGATGCTCCATGCTATGGACGTGTCTGTCGTATGGCTTGTGGCGGATGCTGAACAAATCTATCGCAGACTAAGACGAGATAATACGAGGCCTTTGCTGGCTGGCACAAGCGGAGAAGTCAAACGAAGGCGTATCGAGTTACTGCTTAGGGAGAGAGAAGAACTATATAAGAAGGCAGCGCAATATGTTTTTGTAGAAGAAGGATTTTCGGAGGAACAGATGGGAGAAGCATTTGTTCAGTGGTTAGAAAGAGAGATTTTTGAGAAAGATGGAAAAAAGAGTTGAAATTTTTCTCATAATAAGGTAAACTATATATGATCATCAATTGAGTTGATTTTTTAGGAGGTTCTGATTTATATGGCAGATGTAGTTTCCGCAAGTGAGTTTCGGAATGGTTTGACGATCGAGTTTGAGGGTGATATTTATACCGTTGTCGAATTCCAGCATGTAAAGCCAGGTAAGGGCGCGGCGTTTGTTCGTACGACGCTGAAGAGCGTAACAGGCGGTGGCGTGATCGAGCGTACTTTCCGTCCGACGGAAAAGGTAGACCGCGCGATCATCGAGCGTAAGGATATGGAGTATTTGTATAATGATGGTGTACTCTATTATTTCATGGATCCCGATACGTATGAGCAGATCGGACTGAATGAGGAGCAGCTGGGAGACGCCCTGAGGTTCGTTAAGGAGAACGAGAAGGTGAAGATTATGTCTCACAATGGCAATATCTTTGGGATTGAGCCGCCTCAGTTTGTGGAGCTGGAAGTTACGCATACGGAGCCGGGTGCGAAGGGGAATACCGCGACGAACGTATTAAAGCCGGCAGAGGTGGAGACGGGAGCGACAGTACAGGTTCCCCTGTTCATTAATATTGGAGATAAGATCAAGATTGATACGCGTTCAGGAGAGTATCTGAGCCGCGCATAATCAAAAGCAGGAAGACCGTTGTATATCAAGGTATGCAGCGGTCTTTTTTTTGCGTTCTTTTTTAGAGGCGAGGGACATACTTATGGGATAGGACATGGGGTAGGAGGGAGAGTGTATGAAGGAGGCCTGGGATTTACTTGCGAAGGCATTTCAGCTAGATTTGAAGAGGCTGCCGTGGGATTGGAGACGGGATGCGACGGAAATACGTATGGGGGTAGGGCGCCCCATACGGGTACGAAAGGGCAGTGCAGAAGGGTTTCTTCTGCAAGATGGCTATGTGGATACGAACGGACAGGGTGCTTACTTTAAACCCGATCAGTCCTGGTTGGAAATGGGTTTGGACCGGTTGGTTCATTATTCCCTCTATGCGTATGAGGGGCAGATGGGACATGGATTTTTGACGGTAGAAGGCGGTCATCGGATCGGTGTGTGCGGGCGCGCTGTGGTGGAGGATGGTATCATCAGGACATTGACGGATCTCTCTGCCTTAGTGATGCGAATGGCGCATGAGGTAAAAGGGTGTTCAGAGGCGGTATTTCCTTATATAAAAAAGGGGAGACGTGTCTGTCATACGCTGATTCTGTCGCCGCCCGGCGCTGGAAAGACTACGATGTTGCGGGATCTTTTGCGCCGATGTTCCGATGAGCTGATGCTGCAGGTGGGAATCGTAGATGAACGCTCAGAGATTGCGGCCTGCAGGAAGGGGATTCCGCAGATGGATGTGGGACTGCGAACAGAAGTACTGGATGGAGCGCCGAAGACAGAAGGCATTCGGATGCTGTTAAGAAGTGTAGCGCCGGAGGTGATTGGCGTGGATGAGATCGGAAGCAGGACGGAGGCGGACGCACTGGGAGAAATGATGAGATGTGGAGTGCAGGTACTCTGTACGGCACACGCCGCTTCTGTGGAGGAGGCGTTGGGGCGCGAAGAAATTGGAAGCCTGTATCATCGCGGTATGATAGAACGAATAGTCGTCCTGGCGGATGAACCAGGGAGAGGCAGAGTCAGAGAGATCCGAGATAGGAAGGGGCGATGCTTGTATGCTGCTGTGGCGGATTCTGGCAGGGGCGCTGCTGACTTCGGCGGGATGGATGGCGGGACAACATGCTGCGGGACGGTTTGACGTTCATCTGGAGATGTTGCAAGCACTGCAGGAAGTTCGCCTGCGGCTGGAAGAAGGACTTCGAAGAAATGAGGAACTGCCGGCAACGCTTATGAGGATGCATCCGGATTCTCTGGGAACGGTTATGGCAGATGCTGGCAGGCAGATGGAGCAAAAGGAACCAACGGAGGAATTTTGGCTTCTAATTTTTAAGGATCTTTCCGGGTTGGATGAAGAGGATAGGAGTCGAATCAGCGGATTTCTGGGAGAATATGCGAAGGGCGGGCGTTTGCTGCGAGAGGCGGAACTGACAGAGATGGGACATTACCTGGATAGAAAGGTGAAACGGGTGCAGGAAGAAAAAAGCGGATGTGGTAGATTATATCGGAATCTGGGTGTTATGTTAGGGCTTGCAGTCGCGATTATGCTGATATAAAAGCATGACGAATAGATAAAAAAGGAGGAGCCCATGGATGTATCGATTATTTTCAGAATCGCGGCGGTAGGAATCATTGTTGCGGTGTTAAATCAGGTATTGAGCCGGGCCGGGCGGGATGAGCAGGCGATGATGACAACGCTGGCCGGACTTGTCGTGGTACTGTTTTGGATTGTGCAGTATATTGGGGATCTGTTTGAGATGATTCAGAATATGTTTGGACTATAGCGGAGAAAGACTATGGATATTGTGAAGATCATTGCGCTTTCGCTGGCAGGCGTGATGTTGGCGGCTGTACTCAGACAGCACAGTCCGGAGTATGGGATCTATGCTGCGTTGGCGGTGGGAATCTTGATTCTGCTCTATATCAGCGGGTATCTGCAGGAAGCGATTCGCTTTCTCACTTCGATGGCGGAAAGAACGGGACTGGGAGCCAGATCGATCGGGATTCTTCTGAAAGTTATGGGGATCGCCTATTTGACGGAGTTTTCTGCACAGCTCTGTAAAGATGCGGGATATGGCGCTATCGCCATGAAGGTGGAATTGGCGGGGAAGCTTATGATATTGGTGACGGCACTGCCCGTCTTCCAGTCGTTAGTAGATCTGATCCTTTCTTTGCTCGAATGAAAACATTTTTGTGGATATGGATGTTGTGGTGTCTTTGTACACTGCCGATACAGGCGCAGGAAACAGAAATAGATTGGTCGGATTATGATTTTTCTTCTATAGAAGAAGAGTTGAAGACACTTCAGAAAGACCCGCAGTTCTATGAAGAGGGACTGCAGTTTGACGACTTTCTGGATCTTTTGGGGCAGATTTTGGAGGGAGAGATTCAGATTGGCTTTGAGGATGTACTGGATGGACTGCTGAATCAGATTTTGGGAGAATGGAAGGCGGAATGGCAGCTAATGTTGGAATTAGCGGCTTTGATGGTATGCAGCGGGGTGCTGAAGAATTTAAATATATCGTTTGGCAGTTCTCAGGTGGAGCAAATTGCATTCTATGTGGTATTTGGCGCAGCAGTCACGCTGCTGTTTCAGAGTTTTCTCATTACTTTTCAGGTCGCGCAAAACGCGGGAGAAAACATCACGAATACTCTGTTGGGACTATTACCAGTTCTCGCGGGGATTCAGGCGGCATCTGGAGGACAGGTATCTGCCACACTAGGTTCTGGATTTCTGATTGGCAGCGTGAATTTGGCGTCGTTTTTGGTACAGACCGTGTTTCTGAACGGAATTCTTCTGTTTGTTACCCTGTCTACCGTGAACCAAATGACAGGACAGAATATGATGAAAAAAATCATGG
>CALBGL010000102.1 GCA_937892735.1 uncultured Clostridia bacterium
GTAGAGCATCGCCTTGCCAAGGCGAGGGTCGCGGGTTCGAATCCCGTCTCGCGCTTTTTATTATGAAATGCTTGCTTTTTGTGTAACATGTGATATAATGGGCGCATAAAGACAATGATTTTATGTCGATATGACAAGGGGGAACACAAAATGAAAGCATTTCAAACCTTTCCATCGGAAGTACAAGTGTATCAGGACAGAGTATCCGGCGCGACGGTGCGTCAGCTGACGGGCTATCTGTGCCATAGTTTTCATACCTATTTTACCAATAATGGGTGGTGGGACAAGAATCGCCGGCTTCTCTTCTGTTCAGATAGAGGTAATGCCGCCAATTTGTTCAGCATCGAAATCGAGAGCGGCGAGATCAGTCGTTTGACGAATTTTCAGCCGGGAGATCGTACGCCGGTATATTTTGTCAACGACATCAATTCCAGGCGGGATGAGGTATGTTATATCAGAGACCGTAAGCTTTACGTGCTGGATCTCGCGACACTGGAAAGCCAGCTTTTATACGAGGCGCCGAAGGGGTTTCTCATGAGTGTGGGGTTATGGGGCGCTGATGGGCGGTATGTCTATGTGGTATTGACAGAAGACCTGTCGGATCGGGTCTATGCGGATTTGAACGCAAGTTATGTAGGAATGCAGGAGACCTTTGAAGCCAAGCCAGATTGCCGGATTGTGCGAGTGGATGCAGAACATGGCGGCAGCGAAGTTCTGTGGCAGGAAAACTGCTGGATTGGACATGCCAATCCCTCTCCAACGCGCGCCAATCTTTTGACATTCTGTCATGAAGGCCCCTGGAATCTTGTGGATCAGCGTATGTGGGTATTAGATACTGATACGGGAAAAGCCGAGATGTTGAGACCGCGTCGTATTCCGGAAGAGCAGATTGGTCACGAATATTGGTATCAGGATGGCGTACGAGTCGGTTATCAGGTACATAAGCCAGGAGCGGGTTCTTATTTCGGCGTCATCGACTATGATGGACAGAATGAGCAGGAAGCGCCTTGTGTGCCATTCCCCAGCCCGGATCATATTCATTCCAATGATTTTCGACTGATTGTCAGCGACTCCGGCAATTGTATCAAGCTGTACCGCTACAATGGAACCGATTTCGACGAGGCGCGCGTCCTGTGCATGCATGACGGCAGCTTCTTCTATCAGTACCATCATCCGCATCCCCGTTTTACGGCCGACGGAAAACAGGTTCTTTTTAACAGTAACGTGAGTGGGTATTGCAATCTCTATTTGGCGAATGTGCCGGAAGACGTAGCAGCATTACCCAAGGTGGAGGGATAATCATTTGGCAGAACTGCTAATCATTCTTCAATAAGGACTTTTCCTATTGGTGAAGTGTGATATAATAGCATCATCACTTCTCTACAGAAAGGGGTCATACATATGAAAGCATTTGCAACCTATCCATCGGAAATGAGTACCTACCAGGATCGCATTTCCGGCGTCACCGTCCACCGTCTGACGAATTATCTGTGCCATAGCCATCATGCGTATTTCACAAATAACGGATGGTGGGATGAGAACCGCAGACTTCTTTTTTGCTCAGACCGAGAGAATGCTTCGAACCTATTCAGTATTGAGATTGCCACAGGCGAGATCAGCCGTCTGACGGATTTTCAACCGGGAGATCGTATACCGGTACATTTTTCCAATGATGTCAATCCCAAGCGCCCGGAGGTCTATTATACGAGAGAAGAAAAGCTCTACGCGCTGGATCTTGTGACACTGGAAAGCCGCCTTCTATATGAGACGCCAAAGGGTTTTACCATTCATGGGGGGCTTGTAGGCGCGGACGGCCGTTATACCTACGCCGTCTTGAAAGAAGATCTGTCCGATAGAATTTACGCGAATCTGAGCGCCAGCTATGTAGGCATGCGTGAAATCTTCGCGGCCAAGCCTGACTGCCGAATCGTCCGGATTGACACGGAGAATGGCGGCGGTGAAGAGCTGTGGCAGGAAAACTGCTGGATTGGCCATGTGAATCCCTCACCGACGCAGCCGAATCTACTGACATTCTGTCACGAGGGACCCTGGCAGATGGTGGATCACAGAATCTGGGTCATGGATACCAATACCTGTAAACCCATGAAGCTTCGTCCTCGTAAGATGGAGGGGGAGAAGGTCGGGCATGAGTATTGGTATGCCGATGGCAAGCGCGTCGGATATCAGGCGCATAAGCCGGAAATGGGCTCTTATTTCGGTGTCATCGATTATGATGGTCAAAATGAGTTTGAAGCGCCTTGCGTACCGTTCCCCAGTCCGGATCATGTACATTCCAACGACTTCAATCTGATTGTCAGCGATTCCGGAAAGTCCATTAAACTGTATCGCTACAATGGAACCGATTTTGACGAGGCGCGCGTTTTGTGCATGCACGACGGCAGTTTCTTCTATGGCAGCCATCATCCGCATCCTCGATTCACCGCCGACGGAAAGCAGATCCTATTCAACAGCAATGTGAGCGGTTATTGTAACCTATACCTGGCAGACGTACCGGACGATGTGACGGCACTGCCTAAAGTAGAAGTATAACAGAAGAACATCTTCATGCCCTGCTTTTGGCAGGGCATTTCTTATGTATCGTTAAATTCTCGGTTTCGGACCTCCGTGGTCTAAAAAAAGCCCCAGGTGATGATACCTCGCGAAGCATAGTATCATCGAAAACCCGGTTTTTGGGTCTCCGTGGCCTAGAAAATGCCCC
>CALBGL010000103.1 GCA_937892735.1 uncultured Clostridia bacterium
CAGGTAGCAGATGCCGTCAAGATTCCGGTGATTGCCGCAGGCGGTATCGCGGATGGCAGGCAGATGGCCGCCGCTTTCATGCTGGGAGCCGAGGGGGTACAAGTGGGAACCCGGTTTGTGGCTTCCAAAGAGGCCCTGGTACATGAGAATTATAAGAACAGAGTGGTCAAGGCGGGGGACACAGATACGATGGTGACTGGTCGCAGCCATAATCATCCCATCCGTTCCTTGCGGAATTCGATGACGAGAGAGTATTTGAAGATGGAGAACGCGGGGCGTTCTTTTGAAGAACTGGAACAGATGACCCTAGGCGGTCTGCGCCGTGCTGTGCAGGAGGGCGATGTCGTGCACGGTTCCGTGATGTGTGGACAGAGCGCCGGATTAGTTCGTGAGATCCTGAGCTGCCAGGAGATTCTGGAACGGATGGAATCGGAAGCCGAGAAACTGTTGACGGGAGGACGCCATGAGTAAGATCGCATTTGTCTTTCCGGGCCAGGGAGCGCAGTATGTGGGGATGGGGAAGGATTTTTATGAAGTATATCCATCCTTTCGTGAACGCATGTCTCAGGCGTCTTCTCGCCTGGGATTTTCTATGGAAACCCTGTGTTTTGAAGAGGAAGAGAAACTCAACCTGACGGAGTATATCCAGTGTGCCATGGTCAGCGTCTGCGGCGGAATCACGGATCTTTTGAAGGAAGTCGGGATCCATCCGGATGTCTGCACGGGACTGAGCTTGGGAGAATACGCTGCGCTATATGCTTGTGAGGTGTTATCCTTTGAAGATGCGGTTGCTGCCGTCAGGGAGAGAGGGGTTCTGATGCAGAATACGGTGCCTGCCGGAGTCGGTTCTATGGCGGCGATTGTGGGACTGTCTGCGGAACAGGTGCGTCAGCTGTGTCAGGAGACAGTGGGCAGAGTCAGCATCGCTAATGATAATTGTCCGGGACAGCTCGTGATCACAGGAGAGCTGGCCGCCGTGCACGAGGCGATGGAAAAGGCGCGTGCAGCAGGAGCCAGGCGCGCCGTAGAACTGAAGGTGAGTGGTCCCTTTCATTCAGAATTACTGATTCCTGCAGCGGAGCCGCTGCGCCGGATGCTTTCTGGGATTTCATTATCCGATCCGTGTGTTCCCTATATGGCCAACGTGACGGCTTCTTACGTGACAGATCAGAAGGATGTGGTGGATCTGTTGGCGCGTCAAATCTATTCCCCGGTTCGCTTCCGGGAGAGTATCCTTGCGATGTATGAAGATGGTGTGGATACGTTTATCGAGATCGGACCGGGACATACGCTGTCTTCTATGATTCGGAAGACCGTGAAGGGAGTGCGCACCGTATCCGTAGAACATGTGGCGGATCTTTTGCAGCTGAAGGAGGAAATGGGATGTTAGATCAGAAAGTGGCGCTGGTTACCGGAGCCAGCCGTGGAATCGGCCGATCGATTGCGCTGAGGCTGGCGCGGCAGGGTTTTTTTGTGGTGGTGAACTATCGAGGAGCGCAAACACGAGCGCAAGGCGTTTTGGATGAAATCGAAAACGCGGGCGGACAGGGCCGGATCTATCCCTGTGATGTAGCTTCGGAAACGGATGTGAAGACCATGATCGAAACGATCGTGAAACAATATGGTCGCCTGGATGTGGTGGTCAACAATGCGGGTGTGACTAAGGATAATCTGATTCTGCGGATGAAAGCGGAGGATTTGGATCTGGTGCTTGATACCAACCTGAAGGGGACATTCTATTGTATGAAATATGCGGCCAAACAGATGCTTCGTCAGCGCAGCGGCCGTATCATCAATATTTCTTCGATTGTAGGGATTCATGGAAATGCGGGGCAGGTCAATTACAGCGCTTCCAAGGCAGGGATTATCGGCATGACGAAATCGCTGGCGAAGGAGCTGGGCAGCCGGGGGATCACAGTGAACGCGGTCGCTCCTGGATTTATTGAAACAGAAATGACAGAAGATTTGCCGGAGGAGATCAAGAAGAAAATGCAGGAAAGCATTCCGCTGGGGCACTTTGGACAGAGCGAGGATATAGCTGCGGCGGTATCGTTTCTGGCGTCTGAGGGGGCAGCATATATCACAGGACAAGTTCTAGGCGTTGACGGAGGTATGGGAGCATGAGCGAGAAAAAGAGAGTCGTTGTGACGGGCATGGGCGTGGCGAGTCCGATCGGAAACTCCGTCGATGTGTTTTGGAATCACCTGATGGAGGGTTATTGCGGAATCAAGCCGACCACGGCGTTCGATACGACGGATTACAAATGGAAGCTTTCCGCGCAGGATGATGATTTCGACCCGCTGCAGTATATGGATCGCAAGTCGGCCAGAAGGATGGAGCGATTCAGCCAGTTTGCGGTGGCGGCCGCTTCTCAGGCCATCACGGAGTCTGGACTGGATCTTAAGACGGAGGATCTGACACGAATCGGAGTCTCTGTAGGATCCGGCATTGGCAGCCTGGATGCGGCCGAGCGGGAATGCAAGAAGATCTTCGAGGGGCGTCCGGGGAGAATCAGTCCGTTGTTTGTACCATTGATGATTTCGAATATGGCAGCTGGAAATGTGGCGATTCAGTTTGGGCTGAAAGGAAAATGCACCAATGTGGTGACAGCCTGTGCGACAGGAACACATTCGATCGGAGAGGCCATGCGGTATATCCAGTGGGGAGACGCAGATGTGATGGTATGCGGTGGTACCGAGGCCGCGATTACACCGCTGGGAATCGGTGGTTTCGGCGCGTTGACCGCGCTGACCACATCCGAGAATCCGGCGCGCGCTTCGATTCCATTCGATAAAGAGAGAAGTGGATTTGTGATGGGCGAGGGCGCAGGTGTGTTGGTGCTGGAATCCTATGAGCATGCCGCGAAGCGGGAAGCAAAGATCTTGGCGGAAATTGCAGGATATGGAGCCACCTGTGACGCCTTTCATATTACCTCTCCTGCTGAAGATGGCGAAGGCGCAGCCAGAGCCATGTGTCTGGCGATGGAAGAGGCAGGGCTAGAACCAGAAGATATTGATTATGTGAATGCTCATGGTACGAGTACGCACCATAATGATCTTTTCGAGACGATCGCGATCAAGCGCGCCTTCGGTGAGTATGCCTATAAACTTCACGTTAATTCTACCAAGTCGATGACGGGACATATGCTGGGCGCCGCGGGCGCAGTAGAATGCATCGTATGTGTGAAGAGCGTGATGGAGGATCGGATTCATCCGACAGCAGGATATCGGGTGCGGGATGAGGAACTGGATTTGGACTATACGCCGGAGGCTGTGGAAACGAAGGTGCGTGCCGCCATCAGCAATTCGTTGGGATTCGGCGGACATAACGGCACACTCTTGATTCGAAAGTGGGAGGAATAAAATGGAAACTGAAAATATCATTCGTTTAATCGAGGCCGTGGAAAAAGCCGGTCTTGCTTCCTTTGAACTGAAGGAGGGAGAGTTTTCGTTGTCTATGTCGTCTGCGCGGGGAGCCGCGCCCGCAGTTTCGGCCGCGGCGGCTGGCGTCGTATCGCAGCCTCAAAAAGAAGCAAGCGAAATGGCAATCTCCGAGACGGAGGGATTAGAAACCGTGACCTCTCCGCTTGTCGGCGTATTCTATGAGGCTCCGGGACAGGGAGAAGCGCCCTTTGTCCGTGTAGGAGACCGGGTGAAGAAGGGACAGACAATCGGTATCATCGAGGCCATGAAGCTGATGAATGAAATTCCTGCGACCTGTGACGGCGTGGTAGAGTCGATCCTGGTGAAAAACGAGCAGACAGTAGAATACGGACAGCCGCTGGTGCAGATTCGTCCCTGAGGAGGAAGGAAACATGCTGAATATTGATGAGATTTTGAAAATTTTGCCGCATCGGACGCCCTTTTTGTTGATCGATCGGATTGATGAGATGGAACCGGGGAAACGGGCCGTGGGTACGAAATGCGTCAGCTTTAATGAGCCGTATTTTGCCGGACATTTCCCGGGAATGCCGGTGATGCCGGGCGTATTGATCATGGAGGCCCTGGCGCAGGTAGGCGCGGTGGCGCTTCTTTCAGAGGAAGAAAACAAGGGCAAGGTGGCCTTTTTTGGCGGCATCGATAATGCCCGATTCAAGGACAAGGTGGTGCCCGGCGATGTCCTGCGTCTGGAAGTGGAGATTATCCGGAAGAAGGGACCTGTGGGATACGGCATGGCTAAGGCATATAAACAAGACAGCAAGAAACCCTGCGCACGTGCGGAGCTGATGTTTGTGGTGCAGTGACGTGGCTTGACAGCTTTTTGGATCGAAGCGATAGAGCCACGTCCCGAGATGGCCGCCAATGGGCGTCCATCTCCGAGGAAAATTAGGGTTTATTGTGGAAGGAGTCAAGATGTTTGATAAGATTTTGATTGCGAACCGGGGAGAGATCGCGGTGCGCATCATTCGGGCCTGCCGGGAAATGGGAATCCGTACAGTGGCCGTTTGTTCAGAAGTGGATCGGGAGGCGCTGCACGCGCAGTTGGCGGATGAGACGATCTGCATCGGGCCGAATGCACCCAAGGATAGTTATCTGAACGTGGAACGCATCCTGTCCGCAGCGCTTTCCACCGGGGCGGAGGCGATTCATCCGGGGTTTGGATTTCTGTCCGAAAACAGCCGCTTTGCTCGGATGACAGAGCAGTGCGGACTGACCTTTATCGGACCTTCTGCGCAGTGTATCGACCAGATGGGAAACAAAGCCATCGCACGCAGCAAGATGATCCAGGCGGGGGTTCCGGTGATACCAGGATCGGAAGGCATCGTAAAGAATGTGCGAGAGGCCAAGCGCCTGGCACAGAAGATTGGCTATCCGGTCATGATCAAGGCGGCGGCTGGCGGCGGTGGACGAGGCATGCGGCTGGCCAGAACACCGGAAACATTCAAAAGCATGTTTGAAGCCGCGCAGTTGGAGACACAGAGCGCGTTTGGAGATGATGGCATGTACCTGGAACGGTATATTGAGAACGCGCGCCATATCGAGTTTCAGATCATGGCAGACAAACAGGGAAACGTGGTGCATCTGGGAGAGAGGGACTGTTCGATTCAGCGAAGAAATCAGAAGATGATCGAAGAATCCCCTTCGACCGCACTGACACCCCGATTACGCCGGAAAATGGGAGCGGACGCGGTGAAAGCCGCGAAAGCAGTCGACTATAATAGTGCGGGAACGGTGGAATTTTTGCTGACGGAGAAGGGAGAGTACTTCTTCATGGAGATGAATACCCGGATTCAAGTAGAGCATCCTGTGACGGAGATGGTGACGGGCCGGGATCTGATTCGGGAGATGATCCGTGTGGCTGCGGGCGAGACCCTCTCTTTTTCACAGAACGATGTGGGATTGCAGGGCCATGCGATCGAATGTCGAATCAATGCGGAGGATCCGGAACATGGGTTCCGTCCCACGCCGGGACATGTCACGGAACTGCATTTTCCCGGTGGCTTCGGGGTTCGGGTAGATTCTGCGTTATATAGCGGATATACGGTTCCACCTTACTATGATTCCATGCTGACCAAGCTGATCGTGCATAGCGAGACCCGGGAGGACGCAGTGCGTAAGATGCAGAGTGCCCTGGGCGAGACGGTGATCGGCGGGGTGACCACGAATGTGGATTTTCTGTATGATTTGATGCATGAAGAGGCGTTTTTACGAGATGACATTCCCACGATTCGGACGATGCTGGAAGAGAAAGGATCGAAATCATGATGTTGAAGGAAATGTTTAAGAAATCGCCGGCGGTTGAAAAGACACGGCATGCAGTGCAGCTGCCGGACGGGTTGTTCCAGAAATGTCCCCAGTGCCATCATATCGTATATACGGAAGATCTGGTGGAGAATCAATATGTATGTCCAGAATGCGGACATTACTGGCGTGTAGGCGCTAGAGCCCGGATTTCGATGGTGCTTGACAAGGGAAGTTTTACAGAATGGGCAGCGGATCTTGTTTCTAAAGATCCACTGCAGTTTCCCGGATATCTTGAGAAGATTGCCAAGACGCAGGGCGCTACAGGACTCAGCGAGGCTGTCATCGTAGGACGGGGGCGGATTCGCAGGTTGGATACGGCGATTGGAGTCATGAGCCCGGATTTTCTGATGGGAAGCATGGGGCAGGTCGTTGGAGAACGGATTACAGAGCTGTTTGAGCGGGCGACGGAAGAAGGACTGCCGGTGGTGCTGTTCTGCTGTTCCGGTGGAGCCCGGATGCAGGAAGGGATTCATTCGTTGATGCAGATGGCGAAGACGGTGCAGGCGGTTCGCAGGCATAGCGAGGCAGGGCTGCTGTATGTGTCCGTATTGACGGATCCCACAACGGGCGGCGTCATGGCGAGTTATGCCATGCTGGGAGATGTGATCCTCGCGGAGCCAGGCGCTCTGATCGGATTTGCCGGACCGCGGGTTATAGAACAGACGATTCGGCAGAAACTGCCGGAGGGATTTCAGACCTCTGAATTTCTTCTGGCGCATGGCTTTGTGGATCGTATCGTAAAACGGGGACAGTATCGGAAAACGCTGCAGATGTTGATAAGGAGCGCGCAATGGAAAACGGTATGAACGCATGGACAAGGGTGCAGTTGGCACGGGACAAGGAACGTCCTTACGCGGCGGATTATATAGAAGAGATCTGTGATGAGTTCATGGAACTGCATGGAGATCGGCTGTCCGTGGATGATGGGGCACTGATTGGTGGCATCGGACGAATCGATTCATATTATGTCACGATTCTGGCACAGCAGAAGGGCCGCAGTGTGAAACAGAATATGAAGCGGAATTTCGGCATGGTCTCTCCAGAGGGATATCGCAAGGCAGTGCGGCTGGCTCGCATGAGTGAAAAATTTCATCGGCCGATTCTCTGTCTGGTAGATACACCGGGTGCATTCTGTGGGATAGAAGCGGAAGAGAACGGACAAGGAGAAGCGATTGCGCAGACCATCTATCAGATGTCCGGGCTGAAAGTACCGATTCTTTCCGTGGTTATTGGAGAAGGCGGCAGCGGCGGCGCACTGGCGCTTGCGGTAGCGGATGCGGTCTACATGGCAGAAAACGCGGTCTACTCCATCTTATCTCCGGAAGGGTTCGCTTCGATTTTGTGGAAGGACAGCAGCAGGGCGGCCGAAGCAGCAGAACTCATGAAGATGACCGCACCAGAACTCTATCAGATGGGCGTGGTCGACAAACTCCTGCCGGAGAAAGAAACGGGAGGAATCGAGGGCCCGCGATTTAAAAAAGAGGTCTTGGCTTTTTTAGAGACCTATGGTACTATAGATGCGGAAGCCTTGGTTTCCAGACGATACGAACGTTTTCGTAGACTATAAAGGAGATCACAATGGGGAAAAATATTGGAATCGTCACGGATAGCAACAGCGGTATCACGCAGAAGCAGGGAGAAGAACTGGGAATTCATGTGCTGCCGATGCCATTTACGGTAAATGGAACGCCTTATTTTGAGGATATCAATCTGAGTCAGGAACAGTTTTATGCGCGTTTGACGGAAGGAGCGAATATCGCAACTTCACAGCCCTCTCCGGAAGCGGTCCTGAATCTATGGAATCGTCTGCTGGAACGATATGATGAACTGGTTCATATTCCCATGTCTAGTGGACTCAGCGGCTCCTGCGAGACGGCGATTCTTCTGTCAGGAGAGTATGATGGCAGAGTTCAGGTGGTCAATAACCAGAGAATCAGCGTGACACAGCGTCAGTCGGTGCTGGACGCCATGCATCTGACGTCCCAGGGATTCAGCGCTAAACAGATTAAAGACACGCTGGAAGCTAAGAAGATGGAAACGGGTATTTACATCATGGTGGATACCCTGAAATATCTGCGTAAGGGAGGTAGGATCACACCGGCTGCAGCCGCGCTGGGTACAGTCCTGCGTCTGAAACCGGTTCTTCAGATCCATGGCGCCAGACTGGACGCCTTCGCGAAGGCCAGAACGGTGCAGCAGGCCAAGGCGCTGATGATCAATGCTTTGAAAAACGATATCGAACAATGCTTCGGAAGAAGGGACGTCGATCCCTCCTTATACCATTTGGAGATCGCCCACACACAGAATGAGGCCGCCGCCATGGAACTGCGCAGCCAGCTGATGGAGGCTCTGCCTGGCAGCCAGGAAGTCTATGTGGATCGGCTCTCCTTAAGCGTATCCTGCCATATCGGGCCGGGTGCGTTGGCAGTGGCGTTCAGTCGGAAGATCGACTAAAGTAAAAAATATTATCGAGTTCGCTCCTCCCATGCTATAAGGAGGATGCGAAAGCAGCAAGAGGAATGAGAGATGGATCGGATCAATTTGCCGAAAATGCGGCCCTCATTCCTCTTGCATTTATATGTTTTTTTGTTATAATAGAGATATCAACAAGAGGGAGATTCCCGGGAAGGATGGACCAGCATGATACAAAACGCAGTAAAAAGCCCATATACAGCGGTAAAACCCATACATCCGCTGCAGAATCAATGGACAGGAGGTCTCTGGAAGGAGCGATTTGATACCTGTAAAACCGTGACGATTCCACATATCCGCCAGCTTTTTGAAGATGAAAGCTCTTTTCATGTGGTAGAAGACTTTCGGATCGCCGCTGGGCAGAAGGAAGGACATTTTAAGGGAACGCCCTTTGGAGATGGGGATTTTTACAAGTGGATGGAGGGCGCGATCCTGACGGCGGCTTTGAGTAAGGACGCGGATATGCTCGCGCAGATCGACGCTTATATTGCCCTGATCGCGGAAGCTCAGCTTGAAGACGGGTATATCTCGACCAAGCAGATCATTGGAGAACGCCAGGGCAATGGTGTGGTGAGACAGGGCGATATCAATGATTTTGAGGTATATAATATCGGTCATCTATTAACGGCAGCGTGTCTGCACTATAAGACGACGGGAAAGACGAATTTCATGGATGTGGCCCAAAAGGCTGCTCAGTATCTGAAACATCTGTATGAGGAGGCAGCGCGTACGAAAGAAGTGAAGACGGCCGTATGCCCCTCTCACTACATGGGATTGATCGAGATGTACCGTACGACAGGGCAGGAGGAGTATCTGCGCCTGGCAGAATTGTCGATCAACCTGCGGGATTCTGTTCAGAATGGGCTCGATGATAATCAAGACCGGATCCCGCTGCGGACGCATGATAAGATTGTGGGCCATGCCGTGCGTTCCACGTATTTATACGCGGGCGTGGCGGATCTGTACGCAGAAACGGGAGAAAAGGCGCTGTACGATATGCTGCACCGCGTATGGGCCAGCTGTATTCATAAGAAGATCTATATTACGGGCGGTGTAGGAGCGCTATACAATGGCGTGTCCCCATATGGGAACTTCTGGCACGATCAGAAGATGCACCAGGCCTTTGGCTATGAGTATCAACTGCCGAATATCACCGCGTATAATGAGACATGCGCGGCCCTCGGCAATGTATTCTGGAATTATCGGATGTTCCTTTTGGAGCCCAGGGCTGTTTACTTCGACTGGATCGAGAGAACCCTTCTGAACGTGGCCCTCTCCGCGATCAATCTGGAAGGAAACAAGTATTTCTATGAGAATATGCTGCGCAGGACGAAGAAGTTGGACTATGAGCTCTGCTGGCCCCTGCACCGGACAGAATCCATCAGCAGCTTCTGTTGTCCGCCCAATTTGATGCGGACGATCGCAGAGTCCGCGCAATACGCGTACACGCTTTCGGAGGATGCAATCTGGACGGGCTTATACGGAGACTGTGAGGCGAAGATTGTCCTGGAAAATGGCGCCGATTTTGTGCTTGCACAAAGAACAGACTATCCTTATGACGGCAAGATCCGATTCACCGCGAGTCAGATCAAACAGGATCATACGTTCACGCTGCGGCTGCGGATCCCGGGGTGGGTCAAGAGCGGATGTATCCGATATGGGGATCAGAATATTCCGCTGACGAAGAAAGAAGCGGGAACCTATGTGGCGGTTGAGATTCGGTCGCTCCAGGATTTCTGTGTGGAGCTGATGCTGGATATGCCGGTACGCATGACGCAGGCGCATCCATTCGTAGAAGAGTGTGTGGGACAGGTGGCAGTAGAGAGGGGACCGCTGGTATACTGCATGGAAACGCCCGATGTCGAGGCTTCTAGCCTGGATCAGGTGTTGATAGATCCCGCGGCAGACGCCGAGATGCAGATAATCGAGGTAGAAGGCCGTCGGATTCCGGCCCTGAAGATGACGGCCAGGCTGCATAAACCCTGGACAGAAGAACTATACCAGGAATTCGAGGCAGAAGAGCCGGAAATCACGCGGATACAGATGATTCCCTATTTTGCATGGGATAATCGCGGCGCGGATGGCGAGATGAGAATCTGGACGCCGGTATATCATGCGGGAATGGAAGAAAGGTGAGAGTATGAGTCAGAACGAGCAAGAAATCCTATGGAAAGATCGTAAACACCATCTGTGGTTTCCGATCAGTTTTACCAAGTATTATATTACCGGTGGGAGACTCCATATTAAAAAAGGATTGCTGTCTACGATTCATGATGAGACGATCTTGTATCGGATTACGGATATTACGCTGAAGCGGACGCTGGCGCATCGAATCTTCGGAACCGGCACGATCATTCTCAAAGTCCAGGCAGACGCAGTGCCAGTGCAGTGTTTGGAAAATATCAAGTATCCAGAGGATGTACGAACATTTTTGTCAGAGCTGGTCGATCAGGAACGCGCAAAACGGAATGTAGATGGACGGGAGATGTATGGCAGCATGGGAATGCCTCATGGACATGGTCCGCATCCTGATGATTTTCCAGATGATGGTCCAGATGTAGAAGTGCCGCCTCCGCCGGAGGATCTTTCGTGAGGCATGGATGGAGGCGGATTCTGGGAGGATTCATTCTTGCTTTAATGTTTCTGATAGGAGGATGTGAATCGACATCCGAGATAGAAGGTGAGAAAATCCTGGAGATTACGCCCCAGTTTGTGACAAATCAGCAGGCGGATCGGGAACTGGAGGTTCATTTGACATCGGGCCGGTTTCGGGAAGATATACAGGTGGAAGATGTTTCGCTGTCTGAAGAGTTGGCAGGGCTATCCGTTACCAGAGTAACACGGGTAGACGACACTACTGTAAATATCATCCTATCAGGACAGACGACAGGACATTTAGCGGATCCGGAAACGGGCGCCATTATGATATCCTATACGGCGCTGGAAAGCGATTCCGCTATGATTCGAAATGCCATCGGGGAATTGACGGTAGGGACTCCTTATATTGTGAAGGTAAGCGAAGCCTTTATCAATCTGCAGGATGGAGGAAAGGCGTTGGAATATACGTTTATGGTAGAGGCTGGCTCTTGGGCTGACGAGATTTCGCTGAATGATATTCAATTGGAAGGCGTGTTTCAAAAAATGGATGTGGTGGAACTGATCCGGGATGAGGAATACCTCAAATTGCATTTTGAGGGCATTACGAAATCGGGCGAGGGAACGATCACTTTTTTGACGACGGCATCTTCCTCTGGGGAAAAAACGTCTTTTGAATTTCATGTCAATGCTCCATGATCATGGGAAAGGGTTGTGAAAGGCAGAAATCTGTGTTTCGCAACCTTTTTCTTTTGAACTTTTCACGGACAGTTTGTTTACAAAATGCTTGCTTTACATTTCTTAAGATAAAAGATATAATAGGCGCAGCGGGATATATTCCCTGTGTATTTTTATTTTCTGACTGCGTCTTCTATTTGGTGTCAAGAGATGCGAAACGCCTGAAAAAATAAGAAGAAAGAGGAGGAGACGCAACGAGATGTATCGTCTATAGTATGTTGATAAAGGACTGGAGGAAAACAGATGAATCTACTGTTGCATACCTGCTGTGCTCCCTGCTCGGTTGCCTGTGTATCTCGGCTGCGGGAAGAGGGGATCCATCCGACTGCATTCTGGTATAATCCCAATATTCATCCTTTGAAAGAGTATCGGGCCCGGAAGCAGACGCTGATTGAGTATGCCGCTTCTATTCATATGAAAGTTATCATGGAAGATGAGTACGGGTTACGGAAGTTTATTCAGGGGATTTATCCGGACTTTGATCATCGATGCGATTTCTGTTATCGAATTCGCCTGGAGGAAACGGCGATCCATGCCAAGGAACGCGGATTTGAGGCGTTCTCTACGACGCTCTTAATCAGTCCCTATCAGAAGCATGAATGGATTCGAAGGTTGGGAGAGGAGATAGGAGAGAAACATGGGGTTCTTTTCCTGTATCGTGATTTTCGTCCCTATTTTCGAGAGGGCCAGGATCA
>CALBGL010000104.1 GCA_937892735.1 uncultured Clostridia bacterium
GTTGTCAGGGAACATTGGTGGAAACGTGGTGCCAACGCCCACGAGTGCCATGATATGTGGTGGTACTGGCAAGGGGATTACGAAGATGGCGTTCAAGATATGGGGTACCGGGAACTGTATGTGCGTTGGCTGGAGTATGCTGCGTTTCTGCCGGTGTTTCGCTCCCATGGAACGGATACGCCCCGGGAGATCTGGAATTTTGGAAACGAGGGAGAGCCTTTTTACGATGCCATTGCCCAGACGATCCGGCTGAGGTACCGGTTGATGCCCTATATTTACTCAATGGCCGGGAAAGTATATTGCCAGGATTATACGATGATGCGCAGCTTGTTGTTTGACTTTCCGGAGGATAGTCATGCAAAAAATATAGAAACGGAGTATATGTTTGGGGAGAGTCTCTTGGTATGTCCAGTGACCGAACCAATGTATTTTGAAAAAGGAAGCCGCGAGCTGCAAAGAAGTAAGGGCTGGGAATGCTATCTTCCTATGGGAACAGATTGGTATGATTTCTACACCGGTGAAAAATACTCCGGAGGCGGTACGGTATTAGTCGAGACAGCTTTAGACAGGATCCCGCTGTTCGTACGGGCCGGAGCAATTCTGATTATGGAAAAGGAATTGATGTATGCGGGACAGCAGACGGCAGAACCGTTGGAAATTCGGATATATCCCGGCTATGATGGAACCTATGCATATTATGAAGATGCTGGAGACGGATATGGCTATGAAAACGGGGATTATCAGATTGTTGAATTCCGCTGGGAAGATTTTGCTGGATGTTTGACGATCGGAGCGGCTCACAAAATATACCCACAGGGAATTGTAGGAAGAGAATTACTCATTTGTTTGGGTGACAGGAAACAGTGTGTGAAATATGAAGGAGATGAGGTGACAGTTGCTTTCTCGTAAGGTTCAGAAAGCAGGCGATGCATGTAGAGACTGTCTTTTTACACCACAATTAGACGGAAAGAGTATTTTAACTTTTTATGGTGACAGAAACATTATCACTGTGCAGATGTGATAGATATTTTAAAGGATGGAGACAAATAAAAAATGAAGGAATTTACATATTATGCGCCTACTGAGATTATTTTTGGTTGCGGAAAGGCGACGGCGATCGGTGAGGTGGTCAGAAGATATGGGGAAACCGCGCTTCTTGTGACAGACGACAGCAAACCTATGGCGGCGATCGCGGAAAAGGTGATGCAACTGTTGCAGAAATCCGGTATTTCTACTGTGCATTTTTGCGGTGTTAAACCAAATCCGACTACGGATATCGTGACAGAAGGTGCCCGAATGGCTAAGAATCATGGGGCTCAGGTCGTAATCGGACTGGGAGGCGGTTCCTCCATGGATACGGCCAAGGCAATTGCGGTAGAAGCGACGCATGAAGGAACGGCTTGGGACTATAACTGCCATACGCAGGGACCGACAGAAAAGACGTTGCCGATTATCGCGATCGGAACAACCGCTGGAACGGGATCGCAAGTCACACAGTGCAGCGTGATTACCCGTACAGCGGACAAGGATAAATCTGCTATATGGCATAGAAATATCTTTCCCAGAGTGGCGATCGTAGACCCGGAACTAACAGCTACCATGCCGAAATCTGTTACGGCACAGACTGGCTTTGATGCATTCTGCCATAACTTTGAAGCATATCTTTCCGTGAACACCAATCCGCTGGTAGAGGTCATGGCATTGGAAGCGATTCGCATCATTAATGAAAATCTGCCCAAAGTACTCGAGGATGGCAGCAACATGGAGGCGCGTTCCCAGATGGCTTGGGCAGATACCTTGGGAGGATTGACGAATTCCAATGCCGGAGTGACGCTTCCCCATGGACTCGGGATGCAGGTGGGAGGCCATTGCCCACAGGTAACCCATGGCCAAGCGCTTGCAGCTTTTTATCCGGCGTTTACCCGATATACTTATCCAGCTGCAATCGAAAAATTTGCCACGGTAGGGAGAATCCTCAATTCGGAGCTCTGCGGGCTAGATAACGTAGCTGCGGCGAAACAATGCTGTGAAGAAATCGATAAATTTTTGCAACGTATTGGCCTTTGGATCGGTTATTCGGAACTGGATGAAATGTATGAACTTCTAATCAGTTGCTATCAACGGTAATTTGATAGGCTTTTAGATTTTGTGTGGTCCCCGGAGGATTTCCCTTCTTCCCAATGGAAGGAAGCGGTTTCATACCTATTTTATTTTTCTTACGAGAATTTTAAAGATTGAATATATTTCTAATATAAAAATAAAGTGACGAAAAAGAAAAGAAAATATAGCCGTTTTTTGAATTGACAAATTTTAGAAATAATGATATACATAAAATAAGT
>CALBGL010000105.1 GCA_937892735.1 uncultured Clostridia bacterium
GACTCCGTCCGTTCCCCAATGCACTGACCGGACAATACCATATTGGCCGGCTGTTCCGATTGCGCGTATGATAAAAACGGCCGCAATGTGTGCACACAATGCGGCCTGAATACGGATATCGTCTCCTTGTATTACCGGATCCCGCATCCTCGCGTTTTCCGAGCGGATGCATATATTGTACCTGATAAAACAATTCTCTGCTAATAATCGCGGGATGATGATCCCTGACCAGATACTGCGGCATTTCTCCCTGATTCCGGCAGATCTTCTGCTGCAGATAATCTTTTTTATACGTTTTCTGCAGTAAAATATCCCCAGTGTATCGTTCCAGGCGCAGTAACCTCCCAATTGACGCCGCTGTCCATCCGATTTCTATATCGTCTCTTCCCTCCCCGAATCTAGGCGCTCTTCCTTCTCGAATCCTTCGGCTTCTCTGCGTCCAGGACGGGTTCGGCGCCGGTATACTTTCTTGATTGAGCTGTCTGGCAATCTGTGCAAAACTCATTCCTTCTGCTGCCATCCAGAAAATTCTCCGCACCTGCACCGCTTCTTCTTCCAGGATTCGCAAAGGACGAATCCCCGCTATATCCGTTCTGGTATCTTCTTCATACCGATACCCATATATGGGGATATTCCTGGCCTCTCCATGCGGATACCGCTTCTGAAACCCCCATCGAATGTTTTCGGAAATACTGCGGCTCTCCTCCTGGGCCATAGCGCCCAACGTCGTCAGCACAAACTCATTGGAGGGCTGCGCCGTATCCAGATTTTCCTTCTCAAACTGGATCGTTACATGATGTTCTCGCAGCATCCTGAGTGCCATCAGAAAATCCCCGGTATTGCGCGCAAATCTCGAGATCGACTTACAGACGATCCGATCGATCTTACCTTCTGCACAATGCCGGAGAATTCTTCGAAAACCCGGCCGTTTCTGCACCGATGTGGCGGACTTCCCATAATCCGAATAAATGCCTCCGAAAACCCAGTCGGGTCTTGTACTGAGGAGATGGGTGAAATAACGCTTCTGATACTCAAAGGAATCCTCCTGACTCCCCATTTCCGTCGATACCCGTATGTAGGCCGCTACCCGAAGCGGCCGCACTGTTTGTTCCTGCAAATTCTCCACTCCCTTTCCGAATTATATCTCTTTCCCGCAGAGCGCTGCGGTGTACAGAGCTGTAGTGGAATTTTATCAAATTCAATTTGAAAAGGAAAGAGTCAGAATCGCTCCTGTCCTGAAAAAGCCTGAGGTTTGAGACTTAGCGGCCCCGAAATACCTCTCCATACGACGCGTAGTATTATCAAAATCTGGGGTTTCAGGCCGTTGTGTCCCTGAAAACTCCCGGAGTGATGATACCTCGCGACACGTAGTATCATCAGAATCTGGGATTTGAGGTCTCGGCAGCCTCGAAAGGTCCCGAGTGATGATACATCGCGACGCGTAGTATCATCAGAATCTGGGATTTGGGCTGTTGTAGCCACGAAAGTACCAGAGGTGATGATACATCGCGACACATAGTATCATCAGAATCTGAGATTTGAGGTCTCGGCAACCTCGAAATGCCCAAAACGATGATACTTTGCAACGCATAGTATCATCAGAATCTGGGATTTCAGGCTTTGATGACCTCGAAATGCCCTTAAACGATGATACAATCGCGAGACCTTCCAGAATTTCCCATAAAAAAAGAGCTGTGAAAAATGTACTCTCATTTTTCACAGCTCTCTCTGCATACATTACCCCTTCAAAGAACCAATCATGACTCCTTTGACAAAGTATTTTTGGATCCACGGATACAGAATTAGGATCGGCACTGTGGCCACGATAACCGTCGCATACTTGATCGTGAAACTCATAGCATACGTATTGCCGAAAGCCGCTCCCATTGTCATATCATCGGTTTCGCTCTGTACCACAATATTTCGAAGAATCAACTGTAAAGGAAACTTCCTTTTCTCCCGCAGATACAGGTTCGCGCTGAACCAAGAATTCCAATGCCCAACCGCATAGAATAGGCCAATCACGGCAATCGTGGGAATCGATAATGGCAAAATAATCTTAAACAGGATCGTTCCTTCCCCTGCGCCGTCGATACGCGCTGATTCTTCCAGACTGGCTGGAATCCCCTGAAAAACCGTCCGCATGATAATCATATTATACGTAGAGATGGCCCCCGGAATAATCAGTGCAAAGAGTGAATTATACATGCCCAGATTCCGCACTAAGAGGTATTCCGGAATCATTCCTCCGCTGACAAACATAGTAATGGTGATAAGGATCATCATCTGCTTTTTTAACATGGGTCCCGGTCTAGACAGAAAATAGGCTCCTAGGCAGGTCATAAACAGATTGATCGCGGTACCGCAAACCACGACGATCATCGTATTTTTATAGCCGGTCAGGATATTAGGATTGTTGATGACGGCTTTAAAGGATTCTAAATTGGGACTCAGTGGATACAGAAGAATTCCGCCGTATGCCATGAATTCATCCGGATCCGATAGCGAAGCGAAAAGTACATATAAAAATGGATATACCGTAATCAGCATGAGAAAAATCATAAGCAGCGTATTCAGGCTCTCAAAAATGTAATCGCCTACTTTTCTTTTATAGACTACCATGTCCGTCCCCCCCTACCATAGACTCGTGTCTGTCAGGCGCCGACTCACCGTATTCGCAATCACAATCAAAATAATATTGATCACGGAATTGAAGAGGCCTACCGCCGTACTAAAACTGTAATCATTTTCTACCAGTCCCTTTCGATATACATATGTGGAAATCACATCCGCTACCTCATAAGTCAGCGGATTATACAGCAAAAGGATCTTCTCAGAGCCCACGCCCATGAGGCCGCCCACATCCATAATGAGTTTGATGACTATGGTCGGCATGATGCCTGGCAAGGTGATATGAAACATCCGCTGAAATCGACCGGCTCCATCAATATAGGCCGCCTCATACTGTTCCTGATCCACGCTGGCCAATGCCGAAAGGTAGATAATGCTTCCCCATCCAAAGCCAGACCAGACTCCGCTCGCAATATAAATCGGACGAAACGCTTCTTTTCGCATCAGAAGATCCGTCCTCTCTCCGCCAAAGAATTCGATGATCGTGTTAAATAATCCCTCTTTGGCACTAAAGGTGACAAGCAATCCACAAATAACCACGGTGGATACGAAATGTGGCAGATACGTGACGGTCTGTACCACTTTTTTGAACTTTTCATTCCGGACTTCGTTTAGGAGCAGTGCGAACAGGATCGGCGCCGGGAACCCAAACGCCAGATCCAGCAGACTGATGACAATCGTATTCTTCAGCGTTCGCACGAAATAGATACTGGAGAAAAACTCCTCGAAATGCGCAAATCCTACCCAAGGACATTCCCACATGGTCCTGGAAATTCGATATTCCTTGAAGGCGATCTGCAGTCCATATAACGGCACATATTTAAATACAATATAATAAACGACAACGGGCAGCGCAAAGAAAAGATACAGGTATTTATATCGTATAAGATCGATTCTCAGGCGCTGCCAATAACTTTTTTTATGACTCCCCATATTGGCACTTCCTTATATACGAATTAAAAGGGGCACAGAACACCCGCGCCCCTTTCCTTCTGAATCAACCCGCCAAGAAACGATCATATGCGGCCTGTTTCGCCGTCAGGGCCTGATCAATCCCCATGCTGTTTACTGTCTCTACATATGCATCCCAATCCGTGTCCAGACTCTTATCTCCCACAATAAACTCCATGTATGAAGTCTCCACATAAGTCTTGATATCTGGCATAACGGCATTGTACGCTGCCGTCTCATCCGCAGTCATGACCACACCATCGAAGATAATATCATCTGTCGCCAGACTCCAATTTGTCTGTGTATCTTCCTTATAGGGCTCATTCAGACTCATCTGTTCATAGAATCTGTAGTCATGTAGCCCCGGATAGTTGATGGGTCCGCACATCCAGCGGCAGATCGACTGTTCTTCCGTCCATCCCTTATCATTCTGTTTGACTTCCTCTTTGATCGTAGGATATCCATCCACCATTTCGAAACTTTCTCCCTCGATGCCAAAGGTCATCTCCAGACTGCCCTGTTCCGTATACGCATAATCCAGCCAGCGCAATGCGACTTCCACATTTTCACAAGCCGTCGTCACCACAGTTCTCCGTCCACCCTGGCCACCCGAATTCTTATCGCTGATATCGCACTGGTATCCATCCGGCCCGATCAGCCACGGCACCGAAACTAGGTTATACTCTGGATTCTGTTCCTGCAGATTCTGATGATTCGCAATTAAGGTAGAATTCATGGAACCAATCGTAAATCCAGACTTATTTTGCGTGATCAGATTCATCTTTTCTTCCTTTGCAATCGCGAAATCCGTGTTAATCAGATCTTCCTCATACAGCTGATGCACGTATTCCAACAACTTCTTGAAGTTTTCCGTCGTCGGTCCATAGGCCACCTTGTCTCCATCCTTTTGGATATCCAGGCGCGCCCCAAACGATCCGCCCAGAACGCCAAACCAGTCAAATGACGTGGAGACTACAAAGGGTGTCTCATCCGTAGTATCACCATCGCCATTCATGTCCTGATCCCGAAACGCGATCAAGACATCAAACAGTTCATCCGTCGTCGTCGGCATCTCCATTCCCAACTGATCCAGCCAATCTTGGCGAATCATCGGTCCCAGGATCTTGCTTTCGAAAAACTGCATCGTCGACCAATCTCCCTGCAGACTACTGAAATGAACCAAGCGTCCGTCGCTCAGTACGCTGGACTTATAATTGGAAGGGTTGGCCTGCATCCATGCCCAATAGGCCGGCGCATATTGGGGAATCATCTCCGAAATATCCACGATGACGCCGTCTTCAAGCAGCGCTTCCATTCCGCCCGGATTATCGGACATGACCCAATTGATCAGATCCGGATATTGTCCGCTGGATATGATCGCCGCGAAGCTTTCCGTACTCGTGTTGTGATCCCACTGAATCTTCACGTTCGTCTTTTCTTCCAGCATCTTGAAAAACTCCACATCTCCATAAGTCTCCATCGTGGCCGACATGGCGTCGTTAATCCGTATGTAATAGCTCAGTTCAATCGGATCATCGACCAACGGATATGTGAGCTCGCCCGTCTCCTGCGAGTCTTCCGTTTGGGATACTTCGCCTTGTGACGCATCCCCCGTAGACTCATTCGTCCCCGCGCTCTCCTCCCCGGAAGAATTCGCCTCCGACGAACATCCCGCTACACTTCCTATGACCAGCATCAGGGCCAGGATCAGTGTCAACAACTTCTTCATTTCATTACCCCCTTTGGTATATGTATTTGGGTCGCCCCACGTTTTACTAAATTATATTTCCATCAGCAAAAAGAAACAAGGAATTATGTCTACAAAATATGGAATTTTGTCGATATGGACATATCTCATTGTATTTTATCCATCTTTTCCTGTCATTTTCACAAATCCTTGTTATGATTTTGTTTTCATTTTTGTCCATCCACTTCTCACATTCAAAATCCTTATAAACATAAATTTTATTTTGGGGAGGAAACTTTGATCTGAACATAAAAAATCCCTCTTAGGTAGGCTTTGATGATTGATCTTGTCTACCTAAGAGGGATTTTATCATTCCTTCTCCGAGTCTTTCTTCTTTATGATCGCCTTTATCCGCTGGATGTCAGCCCGCAGCATTCCAGTCCTTACAGATATCGATCCATCCTGACGAATGGGAATACTTCTCCAGTTCTTCCTGAGAGACTCGTCCGGCCTCTATCAGACCCAGCGCGCCTGCATTGGCCGTGATCTTCACATACCAGTCGTCTCCCAAGTCGTAGTGATAATACAGCATATCGGCAAGCGGCGTCTGTAACTTCGGCTGCTTGTCGGCAGAGTTACACTGTACGCACTCTTTGAGCTCCTCTTGAAGCCTCTCATCCATCACATCCTCAAAACAGCAGGGAATCCTGATGTCTTGCGCAAATTCGTCCTGGATCCTTTGTCCATGAAGTGCTACGATCTCGCCTACCGTTAGTCTTTCTAAGAGCGATATACACGAACATTCCGGCAGATTCAAAAATGCTTCCATCGGCAAGTCCTCTAAAGCATATACCTCCTGGTGAAACTGTATTTTCCTCTCATACAGCTCTTTTTCCTGCATGAGAGGCGTTTTCCCTCGTTTCTCTTAATACATCTTCTGCTAATGGGTTGAGGATAACCAAAACGTTCGTCCTCTCCAACAAAGTCATGCTCCACTTCCACATATGAGACTTTATCGCGCAGTTCCTCCATATCCATCCTGTACTGCCATATTTCTTCTCCTATACACAATGATCGATACGGCCCCGTGTATTTCTTGCGCTTGCCAGGTCTTGATGCTACTGGACCGATAATCATCGTTCCAGAATTCTTCCTCCTCCATCCAGGGAGAACGAAATGCCCCCCACCACCAGTTCCATATATCGGCCTGCCGTGAGCCTGCCTTTATCGTCTGATTTTTTCCGCAGAATTCGTTTGAACTGCTCTGGTGGCAGCTCAAACTGATGCAAATGAGAATTCTGCCATTCGAGGATGATCCACCAATTCCAACCGCAAACGAATCGGACGTATCTCTTGACGCACCTTCGGCAGCCGCAATACTCCCAGATTCTGTTTTTCCTCCGCTGTCTTCCCGTTTTCCTTGCAACACCTGTTTTCTGGATACTCCAAAATCTATCCCTCACTCTTTCCTATGAATACACTCTTTCAGAGATTCCTTCTCTCGCAAGCAGCGTATCGCTCTCATTCTCCCCAAGGATCCCACCCTTTTATCCTCTTTTGCAGTACAATCCAGAACTTTCGGCACTGGAAAGGAGCGTTCCTGATGGGATTCTTCAAAGCAGACCCTGCTAAGACATTCCACAAAGCGATTCACGCGCTACATCGTCAACAGTGGAAAAAGGGAGTTCCATATAGACGGCATTCCCCCTCGTCTCACCGCCTTCAGTTATGATGCAGTCGCACAGAAATGACTGGAAATGGCATCTGTACAAGGGCAAAAAGATGTGTCTCAACTGCTTGCCAAAATGGCAGAGGATTATGAAATGGATTCGTCCATAGAAGAGTAGTATCAGAAAGGAATGTCAGCTTTCCGAATAGAGCCCTTGAGGCTTTGGAGTCACTGCGGATGCGCTTGGGGCCAATGGCTTAGTGAAAAAGTTTCTTTGTATACATCCATTCCTACGTAAACTGTGATATAATACATTTGATAACCTCCATTTGTATGCGGTAATCCCTGTTACTTTTGATTTGTTCCAATCTATAGTATACAGGTAAATTCACGATTTTACAAATTGGAGGTCATTACATATCATCTAATTACTGGTATTAATCCGATCTATTCAATTATATTGTATTGCTCAAATATATGCTAAACTGTATAAAATCTATTCATCTATACACCTTATTCTTTACCGTTTTTAGCAAAGTTTTCGTAATATCTTTGTTTAATAAATAACACATTATTAAGCTTGCAACTATGTTAATTGCATCAAGCGCTGTTTGTCGCATATAAAAAAGTACACCAGAAAATCCAATTCCTAATAAACCAACTATCATTTGCTTAAAATTAAATTTTATATGTACAATTTTCTGAACATCAATATATCGATATAAATCAATAAATATATAACCACAAAGTGTAGATAATGATGCGGCAAACAGCCCTATATACCTAATTAGAACAATATTAACTATTAAATTTATTATCGCAGACACTATTGTAGTGATTCCTACATTAAAAGATTTCTTATATGCAAGATAAATTCCTCCCAAATATGTAGAAATACAAGAAAAAAAGAAGGCAATAAAATATATTGGAACTTGATAGAGCGCCTCATCATAATTCCCTCTTATTAATATTGTAAACATTACAGGAGTTCCAGCAATGAGTACCATAGTAGCTCCTGACATCACATTGTACAATATCTGGAACATCTTAGAATAA
>CALBGL010000106.1 GCA_937892735.1 uncultured Clostridia bacterium
GAATAGGTAATCCCCTGAGGATTAGAGTATTTGGGCACACACCAGATTCCCTTTATAGAGGGATCTGTGGACACATAGCTTTCAATCAGATCCATATCTGGCCCTTCTTTTGTCATAGGAATCGGAATCATGTCGATTCCAAAATATTCGGTAATGGCAAAGTGACGATCATAGCCAGGTACAGGACAGAGAAATTTAGGATGTTCTGTCTGAGACCAAGGTTTACTGCCGCCGCAGACGCCGTGTGTATAAGCATGAGACACCAGATCATACATGATGTTTAGGCTGGAACTGCCACAGACGATGACCTCTTCCGGACGTAGGCCCATTAGATCCCCCATGAGTTTACGTGCCTCCGGAATTCCCTCCAGAACGCCATAATTACGGACATCGGTACCGTTTTCTAAGGTCATATCTTCGGGAGTCAGACAACTGAGCATGCCCTGAGCAAGCTCCATTTGTTCTTTGGCAGGACGGCCCCGGGACATATTTAAGGAAAGTTTCATTTCCTGATAGTCGGCGTATAGCTGCATCAAAGAGCTGAGTTCTTCGCGAAGCTCAGCGGCATTCATAGAAGTGTAACTGATCATTCTTGCATTCCCTCCGCATTTCTTGCATAATCTATAGGTCTATTTATTCAAAATACATCTCCATTTTAATCCTTTTCAGCTTAAAATGCAAGAAGTATTTGATTAACTTGCAAAAAAGGACATTTTCACGAGAAATAAGAGGAATATAATGAGAAAATTAGTGTATATTCCGAATGCAAAAATTCATGCTTGTATTTGGAGAGAAAAGGATATATACTAAAAATAGATTCAGATCGCAGAAAGTAAGGAAATCTGAGAATGAAAAGCGGAATGGGAGGACTAGAATTATGGCACAATATGAAGTGAATATTGACGCAGCGAACGTGACCAAACAAGAGATGGCCGGCATTATGAAGACAGAAAATCCGCATATTTTGAATCGGGCAGGATCGTTTTCGGCGTTATATGATATTTCTGATGGCAAATGGAAAACACCGGTACTTGTTTTAAAAACAGAGGAGCCGGGGTCTAAGCAATATATTGCGGCACAATATAATCACTTGGAGTCCGTGTGTAAGGACATGATAAATCATTTGATCAATGATTGCATTGTAATGGGGGCAACTCCATTATCTATACAGGATGCTATTATTTGTGGAAAGTTAGAGCAATCCGCTATCAATCGTATGGTACGTGCGATGAAAGAGGTGTGCGATGAAAATGGCTGTATTTTGACGGGTGGTGAAACATCAGAGCAACCTGGCATTTTGGATCCGGATAAATATATTTTGACTTCTAGCATTGTGGGTATAGTAGAAAGAGATCGAATTATTGATGGAAGCAAAATATGCGAAGGAGATTTGGTTCTCGGCTTACAATCCAGTGGAATACACACGAATGGATATACACTGGTTCGAACCATTATGAAGGAACATCCAGAAATTCTGGAAGAACGATTTGATAGAAATAGTTTCGTTGAAGAAATTTTGATACCACATAGATGCTATTATAATGCTCTTAAAGAATTATTTGATCCTAATATCATTCATGGAATGGCACATATTACGGGAGGTGGGATTCGAGAAAACTTAAATCGAATTTTGCCATCCGATTTGGATGCAGTGATTGACCTTCGACAGTATGAAATATTGCCTATCTTTAAGTTGCTTCGAAAAGTCGGCAATATTTCTGATGAAGAGATGCTTAGGGTTTTTAATCTTGGAATTGGAATGGTGCTCGTTGTAAAACCTTCTCAAGAACAGAATATCAGAACACATGTTGAACGTCATGGGATTCCATGCAAAATCATAGGTCATGTGCAAAAAGGAAGTCAAAAAGTGAGGACGGAAGGTTCACTTCAATGGTAGGAAAAATCGGTTTGTACATTGTTTTTTTGTGTTCTTTATGATATAATAAGCCCAGCAAGACGGTTGCTATGCTGTACTCCCAGCAGCGAGCGTCTGGAATGAGAATGAGGAGGATGTGTTCCGATGGGTATTTTAGCAAGATTTAAAGACATCATGAGTTCCAACATCAATGCGCTTTTGGATAAGATGGAAGATCCGGAGAAGATGATCGATCAGATCCTGCGCAACCTACAGTCAGATTTGGGCGAGGTGAAGGCGGAGACTGCTGGCGTGATGGCAGAAGAGGCACGGGCTAAGAGAGAACTGGCAGAATGCCAGGCGGAAGTCAATAAACTGCAGTCCTATGCGGAGAAGGCAGTTATGGCTGGCAATGATGGAGATGCGGCAATTTTCTTGCAGAAGAAAGCCAATAAGGCACAGGAACTGGCAGCATTGCAGCAAGCCTACGATTTAGCAGCAGCCAATTCTGCGAAGATGCGTCAGATGTATGATCATTTGAACCAGCAGATTGCGGAGATGGAGTCTAAGAAGACGCAGATCAAGGCTAAGATTGCCGTGGCAAAGACGCAGGAGAAGATTAATAAACTGGGAGAAAGCGTGACGACGGCGAAGGGAACCATGAGCAAATTTGATGCGATGGAGCAGAAGGCCAACGCCATGTTGGATAAGGCCAATGCTATGGCAGAACTTCAGTCTGCTTCGGCGACAGATCCTATGGCAGATCTGATGGATAAGTACGATTCCACCGTGGCGCCCAGCGTAGATGATGAACTGGCTGCATTAAAGGCGCGTTTGGGAAAGCAGTAAACAGAAGATTAGTGGAGTTCGGATGTCCATCCGAACTCCTTTTTTAGGAGGATATGTATGGGATTATTTGGAAATCAGTTCGCCTCTGTTATCGAATGGGAAGAGTATCGCGACGATGTGATCTTTTGGAAATGGAAAAACACAGAAATTCGCAAGAATAGCCGATTGATTATTAAACCTGGGCAGAGTGCCGTTTTCTTATACAATGGGCGCCTAGAAGGTGTTTTTACAGATGAGGGAGATTATGAAATCGACTCTCAGATTGTTCCTTTTCTCAGTTCACTGAAGGGGTTCAAGTTTGGATTTCGTAATGCGCTCCGAGCAGAGGTTCTATTTGTCAATACCAAACAGTTTACGATGACATGGGGAACGAAAAATCCAGTGATGGTACCCTTTGATACCATGCCGGGCGGCGTACCGATTCGATGTTTTGGAACCTATATCATGAAAGTAGACGATCTGGTGGCTATGATTGATAATCTGGCCGGTGTTCGGGAAATCTACACAGTAGAAGATGTGAAACTTCGAGTAGATTCGATTCTGGATCAGCTTCTTATGCGATGGATTGCCCAAGAAGGAAAGGACTTGTTTCATCTGCAGCGTCATGCGGATGCCATTGGAGCAGGAATCTGTACGGACTTGGATATGGAGCTGATTAAGATTGGGCTGACAGTATCCAATTTTAAGGTATCCAGTTTCAGTTACCCAAAAGACATTCAAGATAGGATTCATCAGGCAGCATCGGATTCCATTCTGCATTCAGACAGAATGGCTGCCGGTAGAGAAAGCAAGTTCTGCGCGTATTGCGGTGCTCCGGTGAAACCGGGAGCCAGATTTTGTACGGAATGTGGAAAACCTGTGTAACATGTACGCATTGTAAATATATGTAAAAGAATTTATGAATCTTAAGGTACCTTCCTTGACAAAAGTTCCTGAGTGTACTAATATATAAAATGTTCTTAAATGAACCAAAAGCAAGAATATAGAGATAAGGAAGGATGATTCATGATGAAAAGGTTTTGGTGTATCCTGTTAATCGGAATTCTGGGAAGCGTTTCGTTAATGAGCGGATGCAGTTCTTCAAAAGAGGAAAGCGACAGCGGCGCACTGAAAGTAGCATTTGTTTCACCGCTAGTAAACGGCGAAGCCGCGGAAACATATGCGCAGACCTTAACACAGAGAGATGCATCGATTACAGGCGTGGAATGTACGTCTATTACGATGGGCAGCAGCGAGAAAGACCCTGCAGGGTATATGGCTGCCACAGTACAGCTGACAGGATTCATTGCATCGCAGGAGATCGATGTGATTTTCTTTGATATTGAAAGTGCTGCGGCTGATGCGCGTAATGATACATTCTATGCGTTGAGCTATCTTTTCACGGAAGAAGAATTGGCTAAAATGGATGGAAAAACTATTGATTATGCGCAAGTCGATGAGGAAGGCCATGAGACAAGTGAGCGTACAGACGCGGTAGGGTATAATGTTTCTGCGGAAGAGGAGTTGGCAGAATTCATGAATTCGGATGAGGTGGGGATTTATATCGTCGGAAACGCGCCTCATGTGGATCAGGCGAAAGCATTGCTATTATCCTATGTATCAGAATAATCAGACCTAAAAAAGGGAGCATTATCACAGGATGTAATAATTTCGACGGGGAAAGAATGGGAAAAAGGCCGGTTATATGGTAATTTGAGAAAAGAGCTGTCACATAAAATGACAACTCTTTTTCGTATAGGATTTATTGTTTGTTCTTAAGGAATTTCTGTAGGTTTTCATCGATCTTACGTTCAAATTTTCGTCCGCATTTCGGACAAAAATCCACGTGACCATGGAGAATCCGTTTGTCACCATAGAAAGCATCCATTTAACCTTCATTATCAATAAACATGCATACTTGATTATTACGATGATAAGTAGTCATGATCGGCAGATCCCCCATACAATAATTGCAGATAACAGCCTCTTCTGCGGGAGAAGCCTGCTGCTCTTCTTCTGGAACAGCACCCTTGGGCGAGAAAGAGATCTTCAAATCCAGATTTAACGCACAAGCAATCCGATTTAATGTAGAGACAGACGGCACAGAAGTTCCTTTCTCAAATGCTGTTAAACTTAAAGGAGAGAGACCAGAACGACGCACAATTTCGCTATTTGTCAGTTCTTTTTCTCCTTTAAACTTCATAAATTGCTCTCGTAATTCACCTACTAATGTTGTTGTTTTTTCTTCAATGTCATTATGATCTGGTTTTTTCATCATCATAAATCCTTCCATAAAAATGTACATTTCAGTTCTGTTATGTTTATTATATAACATATTACAAACAGAGTCAAGGAGATTTTACTGAAAATAAGGGACTTTTGAGAATCAAGAAGAAAAATACGTAGGTTGGAATTACCAGGTCAAAACCTCATGGCCATTTTCGGTGACGAGTACGGTAATTTCCCGTTGTGCGGATGGTTTATGATCCGCAGTATATACGGTCCAGCCATTCACATCATCAATGTAAAAACCAGGATGTCCCATGTTAATCATCGGCTCAATGGTAAACGTCATTCCAGGAATCAGGAGCGGCCCTGTACCTTTGTGTGCAACATAACTGACCCAGGGATCCTCATGAAAAGCAAGACCAATACCGTGTCCGCCGATTTCACGTACAACGCTGTATCCCTGTGCCTTAGCGTGTTTATGAATAACATCGCCGATATCGCCTAGGAAGCCCCAGGGTTTGACTTGTTCTAATCCAAGCATGACACATTCTTTGGCCGTACGCACTAATTTTTCGTTTTCAGGAGAGACAGAACCGATACAGAACATTCGGGAAGAATCCGAATAATATCCCTTGTAAATCGTAGAAACATCAACATTGATGATATCCCCTTCTTTCAGGATCTCTTTACTAGAAGGAATGCCATGACATATGACATCGTTGATGGAGGTACATACACTTTTCGGAAATCCTTCATATCCGAGTGGAGCAGGAATGCCTCCCATATCAGTAGTCTTTTGATAGACCCAGCGATCAATCTGCGCAGTACTGATTCCCGGACGTATGTTTTTTTCTATATAATCCAAGACAGTCACATTGATTCGACTGCTGGCGCGCATACCCTCCAATTGTTTCGGGGTTTTCAATAGATGCGGCGGTAATACAATGTGTCCCATGGATTGATAATATCGTACGGTATCCCGAATCTTATCCGGATATTCGCTCTCTGGATATGATTTATGCTTACTTCGCATGGGGTGTCTCCTGATTCTCTGGAGGAACCTGAATCTGGAAGGAGCGGAAAACACCATCGCCTTCTTCGGCGAACAAAGCGAACATGGTACCGGTAAAGGTCATGGTCTTGGTGCCTTCTGTGGACAGTCCTGCATTATGTCCAGAACCCAATACGATGGGATCATGCCCCTTTTCCTGATAGGAGAACGTATATTTTTCCCGATCGGAATCGATTCGGAGCGTAACAGGAGATGTGCCAATGCGCTGACGAATGATCTCAACGGTCATATCATGGACACTTTTTGTGAAGCCAACATATTGACCGTGCCCGTCACAGGATATGTATATGTCATAGTGATAATCATTATTATAATAGGCGCTGATGCCCGTGCGGCGAGCATTTGAAGCGGAAGGATCCAATACAGCTTCCACATGCGTGCAGAAAGCCGGCTGCTGTGTACTGATGATGGTAGGAGAAGCGCCGGGCTGTGAGATGGAAATCTCGGTGCCATGCAGAGTCAGTGTTCCTTCTTCTGGATTTATCCGAAAATGGTCCGGATTGGGGTTGCGCGTATACAGCATGCGAGGATCCAGAACATCGTTATGGAAATCCAAGGATAGGTCGTGGCAGACAGGCTCCGGAGAAGAGGGCAAAGGTCCGTCCATGACGAGATCAATATAGCCATGATGACCGATGATGGGCCAGCCGTCATCCGTCCAGGAGACGGGCGCCAGGAAAGTCTCGCGTCCCAGATTATGCAGAAGGGCGTGGCTGAAATTACGATACGCTAAACAGACAGCCCACCAGTTGCCATTTTGATCTTCTACCAGATCCGCATGCCCTGTAGCCTGAATCTCATAGCCTTTCCGATTTATATGAGACAGTATGGGATTATGGGGACAGGGAATATAGGGTCCCCAGATGTTTTCTGCGCGCAGAATGTTCTCGTGATGGCCATATTCGGTTCCTCCTTCTGCGGTCATCAGATAATAAAAGCCATTGATTTTATAAATGTGAGGGCCCTCCGTACACTGACCGCCGCATCCTGTACTGACGATTTTTTTATCGGACAGAATCTGGCCAGTCATAGGGTCGATAGCAAATACTACGATGCCGCGAACACCGTCGATCGTACCCGTGGAACAATAGTAGCAACTTCCATCATCATCCCACATCAGAGAAGGATCGATACCACCTTGATCAATCCAGCAGGGCTCGGACCAGGGGCCGCGAATATCTTCGGCGTGGACTACAAAATTTCCTTTCCAGGTCACGTTGGTGGTGATCATATAGAACATGCCCTCGTGATAACGCAGAGTAGGCGCATAGATCCCACCGGAATTACGGCAGCCTTCCAGCTCCAGCTGGGAGCGTCTTGTCAGGCAATGGCCGATCAGCTCCCAATTTGCCAGGTTTCGGCTGTGGTAAATCGGAACCCCTGGGAAAAACTCAAACGTAGAATTAACAATGTAGAAGTCCTCTCCCACCCTACAGATGCTGGGGTCGGGGTTATAACCGGGAATAATAGGATTTTGGTATTGCATGTTGTGACCTCCTTGTTTTTATATGGATATAGTAGTTATATCATATTGGAGATAAAAAAGCAATGACCCGGAGAACAATTTGCCAGATTAAAAGATATGTGGTATACTAGGCGTGGCAAGGCAGATATCTACAACTGTAGCGATGGAGCCACGCCCTGAGATGTCCGCCAAAGGGCGTCCATCTCCGAAGAGGGTCTCATAACCGGATGCTAGGCGTGGCAAGGCAGTTTCTATTACAAAATACAGATGGGGGAGGCGAAAGGATGGACGGCTATATTATGGCACTGGATCAGGGAACTACCAGTTCTCGCTGTATTTTATGGGATCGGAACGGACGAATGATCAGTATGGCGCAACGGGAGTTTCGGCAGATCTACCCGAAGGCAGGATGGGTGGAGCACGATCCGAATGAGATCTGGGCGTCTCAGTTATCCGTGGCGATGGAAGCCATGGCGATGGCTGGCGTGCATGCCCGGGATATCGCGGCGATTGGAATCACCAATCAGCGGGAGACCGTGGTTGTGTGGGATCGGCATACCGGTAAGCCGATTTATAATGCTATTGTTTGGCAATGCAGGAGGACGGCAGAACAGGTAGAACAGTTTAAGGAAGACGGTTGGGATGAAATCCTGAGAGACAAGACAGGATTGATTCCGGACGCGTATTTTTCGGCGACGAAATTGGCATGGATTCTGAATCATGTGCCAGGGGCCAGGAGAAAGGCAGAAGAAGGAGATCTGCTGTTTGGTACGGTGGATACCTGGCTTCTGTGGAATCTGACACAGGGCAAGGTATTTGCCACCGATTATACGAATGCATCGCGTACGATGCTGTTTAATATCCATACGCTGGAATGGGATTCAGAAATTTTAGCGCATCTGCGTATTCCACAGCAGATGCTTCCCCGAGTAGAGGATTCTTCCGCCATATACGGCGTGTCTGATGCTCAGGTACTAGGGGCCGAGATCCCGATTGGCGCACTTATTGGCGATCAGCAAGGATCCTTGTTCGGACAAGGTTGTTTCCGTTCCGGGATGGCCAAGAATACGTATGGAACCGGCTGTTTCCTGCTCATGCATACAGGAGAAAAACCGATCAAGTCTCAGAATCAGCTCTTGACAACGATCGCGGCAACCCGAAATGGTAAGATCAGTTATGCCCTCGAAGGCAGTGTTTTTGCCGCAGGTTCGGTGGTACAGTGGATGCGGGATGAAATGCGGTTATTCCAACATGCGGGTGACAGTGAGAGATATGCAGGGGCAGTGCCGGATACTAATGGAGTGTATATGGTACCGGCTTTCACAGGTTTGGGCGCTCCGTTCTGGGATCCCTATGCCAGAGGAACCGTGGTAGGTCTGACGCGCGGCTGTTCCAAAGAACATTTCATTCGAGCGGCTCTCGAGTCCATTGCGTATCAGACTTGGGACGTGTTTGAAGCGATGCAGCGGGATACCGGCATGCAAATACGGAATCTGAAAGTAGACGGCGGTGCTTCTGCGAATGATTTTTTGATGCAGTTTCAGGCGGATCTGCTGCAGGGAAGCGTGATACGTTCAGCCTGTAATGAGACAACCGCGTTGGGAGCCGCGTACTTGGCGGGCTTGGCTTGCGGAATGTGGAAGGACACGGAGGAACTGGCCGCCATGTATCAGGCGGGACAGACATTTGTATCGAAGATGCCGTTTGAAAAAAGAAATCAATGCGTGCGTCAGTGGCATCGGGCTGTAGAGCGGGCTCGGAACTGGGCAGAGGAGGAATCGAAATGAAATTGATTACGTATCGCTATGGGGAAAAGGAAACCATCGGCGTATTTGTGGACGACAGGGTGATTCCCATGACAGAATTGGGGGTTCAGGAGAAAACCATGCTGTCTTTTATTCAGCATGGCGGACAGGAACGGCTTGCTGTTTTGGAAGAGCGGGTAGGATCCTATGATGAGGGTATCCCATTTCAGGATGTGACGCTGGAGGCGCCGATTCCGGAGCCGGGACAGGATATTCTGTGTCTGGGAATCAATTATATGGATCACGCGGAAGAATCTGCGAGATTCAAGCTGGAAACGTTTGATGGGAAACGGGAGCATCCGGTGTATTTTGCCAAACGGGTTACGAGAGCCATCGGGGATGGCGCCTGTATTCCTTCGCATAAGGAGATCACTTGTCAACTGGATTATGAGGCAGAGTTGGCCGTGATATTAGGAAAGGATGTTAAAAATATTACGGCGGAGAACGCGCGAGAGTATATTCTGGGATATACGGTGCTCAATGATGTCAGCGCAAGGGATATTCAGAATCGGCATAAACAGTGGTATTTCGGTAAGAGTCTGGATGGCTTTTGTCCCATGGGGCCGTATATTGTGACAGCAGATGAGATTCCCTACCCGCCGGAGCTTCCGATTCGATCGATCGTGAATGGGGAGTTACGACAAAATAGCAATACCCGGCTGCTGATTTTTGATATTGGATATGTGTTAGAAGAACTCTCCGCAGGAATGACCCTGAAAGCCGGGACAATTCTTTCGATGGGGACGCCGGCTGGTGTCGGTATGGGATTTACACCGCCTCGATTTTTGCAGGAAGGAGATCAGGTAGTCTGTGAAATTGGGGGAATCGGACGTCTGTCGAATCGTATAGGTTCATAAGTCAGCCTTGCACGTAAGCCTTTCTTTTCTCATATTATAAGATAAAGCAGAAAAGGGAGGCTTTTGTATGGAAAAGAAATGTCTTTCGGAGCTGCCGCTAGGGAAGACTGGAAGGATTCTTTCTCTGGGAAACGATGAGGTTTTATGCCGAAGACTCCGGAGTCTGGGAGTGGGAGAAGAAAGTCGGATCCGCCCTGCTTTCACGAGTCCTTTTGGAGATCCTATCGCCTATGAAGTACAAGGAATTGTCATTGCTTTGAGGATGCGGGATAGTGGACAGATCGTAGTGGAGGAGGAATCTCCATGGGGCTGACACAGCGTTCTACTGGTGGAAGTATTTTGACACAGGCCTGGCTTCAAGGGCAAGATCGGCGTCTGGTGGCGCTGGCAGGACAGCCTAATGTTGGTAAGAGCACAATCTTCAATATTTTAACCGGACTCAAGCAGCATACAGGGAATTGGTCAGGAAAGACGGTTGGATTGGCCTATGGAACGCCTAGATTCTCTGAGGACTATTTGTTAGTGGATCTGCCGGGTATGTACAGTATGAATCCGCAGTCCGAAGAAGAAGAGATCGCCGTGGATTTTATTCGAAGTCAGAAATGTCCGGTCATTGTGATGATTAGCGCATCGGCGTTGGAACGCGGTATTGGTTTGGCGCTCGAAATTATGGAAGAAGTATCTCAGGTTTTTATTTGCGTAAATTTATTGGATGAAGCGGAAAAGATGGGGCTGACTCTGGATCTTGCGGCTCTGGAACAGGAAATGGGGGCGCCGGTAGCAGGCGTCAGCGGCAGGCTGGGACGGGGAATTCAGGCGTTTGAAGAAAGGCTTCTTGCATTTTTGCAGCAGGATACAGAACATTCACAGCCGCGGCATTCTTTCCAAAATCCGGAGGAACTTCGGCAACGGGCTCTTGCAATTGGCCAAAACGTTGTGAAGGGAAAGCGGCACTTTCCTTCAGAGGCATTAGATCGTGTGATTACATCCAGACGATGGGGCATTCCATTGCTCCTTCTATTTTTGACTGGGATTTTCTGGCTTACGATGGAGGGGGCAAATGGCCCATCCAGTCTGTTATCCGCTGCGTTTCATAGGATGTATGTATGGGGAGAGGATCTGTTGGTCAGGTGGCAGGTTGTGACGCCGCTTCGTTCTCTCCTGATGGATGGAATCTGGAATACTCTTTCCTGGATTGTGGCAGTCATGCTTCCTCCTATGGCAATTTTCTTCCCACTCTTCACATTTCTGGAGGACGTAGGATATCTACCTCGGCTAGCCTTTAATCTGGATGGGTGCTTCAGACACTGTGGATCCTGCGGTCGCCAGGCACTCCCTATGTGTATGGGATTTGGCTGTAATGCCGCAGGCGTGGTAGGGTGTCGGATTATTCCTTCCAGGCGGGAGAGACTTCTCGCGATGGTGACGAATTCTCTGGTTCCCTGCAACGGCCGCTTTCCTTTTCTCGCGTTATGTGCGGGTCTGTTGGGAACACTTTGCTTTGGAAATCATACCATACTGTCGTCTCTTTTTGTCTTAGGAGCGATTTGTCTGGGAATTGGGATGACATTGCTAGTCACAAAATTGTTGTCAGTGACCATTTTGAAAGGAACGTCTGCTTCGTTTGTATTAGAGCTACCGCCTTATCGAATGCCCAGAATCCGTCAGATTTTAGTGCGATCATTACTGGACCGGACGCTTTTCATCTTGGGCCGGGCCGTGTGTGTAGCGATTCCTGCGGGTATTTTGATCTGGATACTCGCGCATATAGAAATCGGGGGGCAAAGTCTGCTATCCCATTGTGTTTATTTTTTAGATCCACTGGGGCAAGTTCTGGGTTTGGATGGTGTCATTCTGATGGGCTTTTTACTGGGACTTCCAGCCAATGAGATTGTGCTACCGATCATGCTGATGGGATATATGGGGAGTCAGGTTCTTACGGAGAGCAGTACGGTAATGATGAGCCAGATTCTTCTATCGAACGGATGGACAGTATTAACATTGATCAATGTGATGATTTTATGCTTATTCCATAGTCCTTGTACTACAACGATCTTAACGATTTATAAGGAGAGCCGAAGTCTGATATGGACGATCCTTGCGATTCTGATACCGATGAGCATAGGTATGGTTTTATGTTTGTTGACGCATGGGATCTGGATCCTGGTGGGAATGGGATAACGCGATAGGCGCCATGAGTTTAACACGAATGTAAAAAAATTAATAAGACTGTAAAAATTAGTTGTCTTTTCCCCGAAAATAGAGTATAATAAATGAGATGAGTTTCATAGAGGGGTGTTCCGTCATGAGAAGATTCTCAAAGAGCAGGGGCAGACGTTATTACAGAAGAAAAGCACGCTGGCCCGGCGTTATAGTGGTCTGCGTGCTTGTTTGTTTTTTGCTGGTGATGGCAGGCCCAATTTTTCATGTATGGGATCATTGGTTTCCACAGCCTTCTATACAGGCCAATGCATTAGCAGTCGAGACGGAAACGAGTCCAGAAGAGCAGCCATTCCTACGCCACATCTTTCAACAGGATTTGGGACTTGAGGAGATTACGGATAAGCTTCTCCATTTACTGGAACAGCAGTATGAATCGACTGTATCGGCACAAGGTATCATCATTATGGATGATGATAGGCAGGTCTTATATGAGAAAGACGCCGATACGCAACGTGCGCCGGCATCCATGACGAAACTGATGACGGCTATCGTCATGCTGGAATCCGGCTGTCTGGAAGATACGGTAGTGGTGGGGGATCTGTACAGTTGTTATGTGGATGGCAGTGTTCTTCTATATTTGGAACCGGGAGAGCAGGTAGCTATGCGGGATCTTTTGGCGGCGCTTATGATTATGTCTTCCAACGATGCAGCTGCGGCGATTGCGATTCATGTGTCAGGATCCATAGAGAACTTTGCCCAGATGATGAATGATAAGGCAGAAGAAATGAGACTCACAAATACACATTTTGTAAATCCTCATGGATTGACGGCAGAGGGACATTACACGACTCCGAGAGATATGGCAAAGATTCTGCAGGAGGCTTCGCAATACGAGATCTTACAGGAATTATCCGCGATGACGGAATATAGTTTTTCGAGTATTCGAGCAAATGGAGAAACATATACATACACGATGGAAAGCAGCAACGGATTTGCGTTGGGGACGAGTCGAGCGGAGCATTTTACCTACATATGCGGAAAAACGGGATATACCAGTGCCGCGGGCATGTGCCTAGCTGCTGCTTTTGAAAGTGATGCGGGGAAGAAATACTATTGTGTGGTTATGCAATCCGAATCGCATTTCGAAGACGTGTGCCGCACGATGAATTATTTGGAACAGAAACTCGAAGCGCTGAAATAAAGAGAAGCGGGATTTTACATAGAGGAAAAGGAGAGTTAGCAATGCACGCAGCATCAACCATTTTGGATGTACAGCATGCCACCAAAAAGTTTGGGAAAGACACTGTGGTGAATGATGTAAGCTTTCAGATTAAAGAAGGAGAGATCTATGGGCTGATTGGTCCGAATGGAGCGGGCAAGACGACGGTGATCAAGACCATCGTTGGACACCTGCGATTGACTTCAGGACAAATTCGGATCAGCAGTTATGATATCAGTAAGGAGTTTGCGGATGCGATCGATTTTGTAGGAGCGATCGTGGAATATCCCATGCATTATCAGTATATGACGGGATATCAAAATCTGAAGCTGACAGCGAATATGTATCCAGAGGTGACAAAAGAGCGTCTGGAAGAAGTCATTGATCTGGTGGGATTAAAGAGCCGTATTCATGATCTGGTCAGAAAGTATTCTCTGGGTATGCGGCAGCGTCTTGCGTTGGCGCAGAGTATCATGAATTATCCGCAGCTTTTGATCCTGGATGAGCCGATGAATGGACTGGATCCATTGGGGATGAGAGACTTGCGAAATATGCTTAAGAGTTTGGCAGCCAATGGAATGTCGATTTTGATTTCCAGCCATATTTTAGGGGAAATGGATCAGCTGTGTGATCGAATCGGTATCCTATCGCATGGGTATTTGATCACGGAGCGAGACATGGTAGAGTTCCATAACAATAAGCAGCCGATCTATGAGGTGCGGGTAAACGATGCTGAAGAAGCGTTGACGCTTTTACGCAATGAATACGGTGGAGAGGTGTCGGCTCAGGAAGTGGTAGCAGGAACGCTGGATGTACAGTCCGCGGTAATTACTCCGTCGCAGATCAATAGAACCCTTGTCATAGGAGGAATCGATGTGCAGGAGATACATGAGAAAAAACAGTCGCTGGAGGAGCTCTATCTTCAGCTGACCGGAGGTGCGGAAATTGAATAAGTTGATAGTAAACGAATGGATTAAGCTTTTTACCAGAAAGCGTATTATTGTACTGATCGTTTTAACGTTGCTGTCCGGATTGATTGCGGTTGCGGCGGTGAAGCTGGATGATCACAACAATCGCACCAGCTGGCAGGAGACATATCAAAATCAAATCGATATGTATAACCGTCAGTTGACCAGATATCCGCAGTTCGATGAAACGGAGTGGGAAAATGAACTGTCCTATCAAGCGGATCTGATGCGATGGAACAATGCGATCCAGAAATATCAGTTCTGTCTGGATAATTCGATTCCGACATGGGATTGGAGAATGGAGATCCTGGAAGAATATTTTCAGAATTTGCTGCTGATGGATTGTGTCCGGGCGGGATGGAACAGCGAAGATATCCGTATGTATTTTGGATTTTCTACGGATACGGATCTGAAACAGGTCGAGCAGGAAAACGAAAATTTGATGATCTATGTATTGAACAATGATTATCAGACCTATAATCGGGAACAGTTGCAGAATGCAGAAGAGCATTTGCTGGAACTGCAGGAGATGACTTGGCTGGAGGACGCGGAAGAAACGCTGGCCATGGCAGAAAATGATGTGGCGATGTGGGAACGATATGTGGAATATAATACACCGCCTTACGCGGCGGATAACTGGATGAGTGTGGCAATCGAAAGAATTCATGATCACCAGGAACTTTATATTCAATATACGCATCTATCCCCGGAGGATGAGATGATGCAACCGGAAAATGCGGAGGAATTGAATCGACGCTTGCAAAACTATCAAGCCTCCATCGCGAAGGACATGTTCTCTTTGAAGAATCAAACGGTATCCTATGACATTCAGAAAGATGTATATACGGAACAGAGCACGTACCTGAATTTCTTGGATTTGTCGATCACAAGCAGCATAGCGCTTGTTTTACTAGGGATTATCTTGGGAGCGGTGATGGTGGCTGGAGAGTATCGGTATGATACGATCAAACAGTTGGTGATCTATCCGTATAAAAGGAAAACCATTCTGCGTGCCAAGTTTCATGCCATCGGGTTCCTGCTTTTAGGGATTTGCCTGCTTCTATTCGTGCTTAATCTACTCCTCGGATTTATATTCTTTCCTTCAGAACTGGAAATGCCCATTTTCACAACATATTTTTCAGGTAATGTATACTGGATGCCTTATATCGTCTTTATCTTAATCAAGTACTTGTTCGTCTTGATGCAAGCCGTCGTTATGGTGACGCTGACAGTGATGCTGGCGGTTCTTACACATTCTATATCCATTTCTATGGCAGTCAGTATGGGAGCGTATCTCATCCTTCCGCCTGTTTTGGAGCTTGTATATCCAGCTCTTGGCGGTTCAAGTATTTTCAAATATATTCTTTTTGGAAATCTGGATTGGGGTCAGTATCTGATTAATGACATAGGGATTCCTTATGCGCCCTGGTGGGTTTCTCTCATTGTTGTTTTTGCTTGGTGGTTTATCATGCGTAGGGTTGCTTATTTTACCTTTAAGCACCATGAGATTCGAGAATAATAAAAAGACTGGGGTTTGCGTTATGCAAACTCCAGTCTTTTTGCAGTCCGACAAAAGATTATTCCTTAGCGATCAAATCATAACCAGCCAACTTTGCCAGTTCGCGGATGTTGGCGCGGGAAATTTTTTTCCCCTTGTAGTCTACCAGATCCTTGGTATCCCCTGTAAAAATATCAGCAGGTTGATATTGACGCAGGATGATGCGGTCTCCTTCGATAAAAATCTCTAAACTATCTCCTGATTTTATATCAAATCTATTACGAATTTCCTTAGGGATTACGAGACGTCCTAAGTCATCTAACTGTCGAACGATGCCGGTAGATTTCATCATATCTGATCACTTCCCTTTCTGATTTATTTTTGTGTATTTATACACTATTTTTATTATACACGACATTTCGACGAATGTCAACAATTACCTGTCAATATATGGCAAATTATTAAAAAAATCGGGAAAATGCATACAAACTGTATTCGGTATAACCTAGAAAATGTGACATATACATGAAAACAGGATACGAGAAAGGGGAATGGATGTGCTAAATAAGATATGGGCAGGAATGATTCTACTAGCGATCATTACGGCAGCATTTACAGGAAATATGGGAGAGATGGGGACGCAGCTGATTGCCTCATCGGAAGAAGCGGTTTCTATTATACTCACGCTGCTGGGAGTCGTTTCGTTATGGACGGGACTCATGGAGATTGCAGAAGATTCTGGGCTTATGAAGAAATTGTCCAAAGGCATGCGACCATTGTTACGGTATCTTTTTCCGGAAATTCCCGATCAACATCCTGCACAGAAACATATTAGCGCAAATTTTGTGGCCAATCTGTTCGGACTGGGATGGGCGGCAACACCGCCAGGGCTAATGGCTATGGAGAGTATGTCGGATCTGAATCAACATCGGAAGACGGCCAGTAATTCCATGTGTACATTTATGATCGTCAATATGTCTTCGCTGCAGCTCATTCCTATCAATATGATTGCGTATCGTAGTCAATATGGATCGATGAATCCATCCATGATTGTGGCTCCGGCATTAATTGCCACGTTTATTTCTACCTTAGCCGGTGTGATCGCAGCTAAACTTCTGGAGAAATATTGGCCATGATGCGATGGATTACTTTGTTGTCGGATCTCATGATCCCGCTCATTTTTGTAGGCATTATTACTTACGGACTTCTGCAGCGTGTCAATGTATTAGAAAGTTTCTTTCGGGGCGTTGTGAAAGGGGCAAAGGTGGTATGGGATATCTTTCCGACCTTTTTGAGTCTGGTTGTGGCAGTGGGGGTATTTCAGTCTTCTGGGGCCCTGGAGGTTTTCACTACGTTGTTAGAGCCGATAGGGAAGATGATCCATATGCCGTCCCCGTTAATTCCCATTGCACTGACAAAATTTATTTCGTCTTCGGCGTCTACGGGATTGGTCCTGCAGCTCTTTAAGGATTTTGGTCCAGATTCATTGGAAGGGATCATGACTTCTATTATGATTGGATCTACAGAAACGATTCTGTATACGATGTCTGTCTATTTTTCGGCAGCCAAGGTAATGAAGACACGATATACGCTTCCAGGGGCTCTCATTGCGAATCTTGCAGGGATTGGCGCGAGTATTTTCCTGGGGCATTGGATGGCGGGAAGATAGTAAAAGAGATCCCTCACAGAATCTGAGTTCTGTAAGGGATCTCAAATAGATAAGAGAAGGAATTAAGCCCTAGGACCTGCTTCCACGATATTCTTCGGCATGTTGGGATACTTCTTTGCAAAGTTCTCTTGGAACATCTTAGCCAACTTCTTGGCCTGCTCGTCATAAGCAGCCTTATCCGCCCAAGTATCACGCGGATTCATAATCTCATCCGGAACATTCGGGCAGGACTGAGGTACATCCAAGTTGAAAATCTCGTCATGCTTGTACTCGACATTATCGAAAGTACCATTCAAAGCAGCCGTGATCATCGCGCGGGTATACTTCAGCTTCATACGAGAACCAACACCATAGGGGCCGCCGGACCAACCAGTATTGACCAGATATACCTTGGTATTATACTTTTCAATCTTCTCACCTAGCATATTTGCGTATACGGAAGGATCCATAGGCATGAAAGGCTCCCCAAACAGAGTGGAGAAAGTGGGCTGAGGCTCGGTGACTCCGCGCTCTGTACCAGCCAGCTTGGAAGTGAAACCAGTTACAAAGTGATACATAGCTGCATTCTCATCCAGACGAGAGATGGGAGGCAGAACGCCAAACGCATCTGCGGTCAGGAAGATTACAACCTTGGGGATACCGCCTACACCAGGAATCTCCGCATTGTCGATAAAATCAACCGGATAACCAACACGGGTGTTTTCCGTCAGGCTGTCATCATCAAAATCATATTCGCCAGCATCGTTCATGACAACGTTCTCAACCAAACTGCCGAAACGAATCGCATTATAGATCTCAGGCTCATTCTCCTTCTTCAGTCCGATGCACTTTGCATAACAGCCACCTTCGAAGTTGAAGATACCATGATCGGACCAGCCGTGCTCGTCATCACCGATCAGCTTACGATTCGGATCCGCGGACAAAGTCGTCTTACCAGTACCCGATAGACCAAAGAATACAGCGGTCTCATGAGTCTCAGGATCCATGTTCGCGGAGCAATGCATCGGCAGAACGCCTTCCTGAGGCATCAGATAGTTCATGACGGAGAAGACGCTCTTTTTGATTTCGCCAGAATACTGGGAACCAGCGATAACGACAAGCTTCTGCTCATAATCAATCATGATCGCAGCTTCGCTGTTAACACCATCAATCTCAGGAATGCACTTGAATCCAGGCGCAGCCAGAATTGTGAAATCCGGATCCCCATAATTTGCCAGCTCTTCTGCTGTCGGACGAATCAGCAACTGATGAATGAACAGGTTCTGGCTCGCCATCTCATTAATGATACGGAACTTCTTGGTGCAAGCAGGATCCGCACCAGCGAAACCATCGAATACAAAGACATCACGATTCTGCAAATAAGCTACCAGCTTCTCACGAATCTTGTCAAACTTCTCACGGGTGATGGGCACATTTACGCTTCCCCATGCGATAGAGTCATGCACAGTGGGAGTGTCCACAATAAACTTGTCCTTCGGAGAACGTCCGGTATATTTTCCGGTCAGAACGGTCAGAGCACCCGCTGCGCTCAGTTTTCCTTCTCCGCGGGCCAGCGCATGCTCAACCAGCTGGGGAACGCTCAGGTTATGATACACATTCTTCGGATTGATGATACCATATTTTGCTAATTCCTTAGCATCCATTTTGTAATTCCTCCTCTTTCAGGTAATCTCTAGTAACGATTTATCGATCGTCACCCATTTTGTATTATACTATAAGGCTTTCGCTTTTGCAAGCGGGGGGAATGGATTTTTTCCAGAATTTTGCCTTACTCCATGAAAAAGATGGAGCAAATAAATTGTAACGGAAATGCTACTTATCTGATACAGAACTCAAACCGAACGTTCATATCTTGTTCACATCTATGGCTTAGTATATAAGTATCAAAACTTTTTCATGTTTATATCTTCATTTTTATTTTCTTCTCCAAATATAGATTGGCGTCTGACGAAAAGTCAGGCGCTCCTTTTTTGTAGATGAGGAATAAAGAAATCTTCGATTTGCATTTTTTCAGATATGGTGCTATACTTAAAGAACCCGATAGAGGGCATAAAGGAATAGAAGGGAGGATCTGATTCGTGATTTTAGAAAAAAGTCTTCTGAGAAGTCTATTAGGAAGGGCCATGGCCTCGGGAGCGGATTTTGCCGAGATCTTCGCGGAGCATACGAAACATGGGCTGATGCAGGCAGCTGGAGGTAAAATAGACGAAATATCCAATCGTCTGATTTCCGGTGTAGGAATTCGGGTGTTGAAAGGGAATCGAAGCGTATATGCTTCGACTTCGGATACTTCATACAGCGGATTGATGCGTTGTGCCGTCCGTGTGGCGGATGTCTTGGGAGAAAGTGGGGACGGCGTTGCGATTCGGTTGGAAGAGCGCATTTTCCCCAACATTCATGCGATTCGGAGAGTGACCGCGGATGTGAGTAATAAAGAACAGGTAGATATCTTGCATAGGGCATATCAAGCTGCAGTAGGATACGACAAGGAAATCATTCAGACTCAGGTGCGTCTCTTGAATGTGGATAGAAATATTCTGATCGCCAATAGTGAAGGTCTTTTGACAGAAGATCGGCAGGTGCGTACACGTCTGTCAGTGACTGCGATTGCATCGAATGGGAGTGAAAATCAATCGGGCATTTGCGGTCCGGGACGCCGTATGGGCATGGAAATGTTTGATTTTATTGATCCAGAAGCAACGGGAAGAGAAGCCGCAAGGCAGGCAGTCACCATGCTGCATGCAGGATATTGTCCGGCAGGCCGTATGATGGTGGCGATTGAGAATGGTTTTGGAGGCGTCATTTTCCATGAGGCCTGTGGTCATTCTCTGGAGGCGACCAGCGTGGCAACAGGACGGAGTCAGTTCTGTGGCAAACTGGGACAGAAGATTGCCTCCGACAAGGTGACAGCTATTGATGATGGAACAGAACCCAATTCCTGGGGGTCTAATAATATAGATGATGAAGGACACCCCACACAGAAGAATATTCTGATTGAAAATGGAATTTTGAAGTCATATTTAGTTGATCGCCTGGGTGGCCGCCGAATGGGGATGGAACCAAATGGATGCGGCAGACGGCAGGATTATCACTTTGAACCGACTTCACGCATGAGCAATACGTATATTGCGAATGGAACGGATGATCAAAAAGAGATCATTTCTTCCATGGAATATGGTTTATATGCAAAGGCTATGGGCGGCGGTTCCGTGAATCCCGTTACAGGAGAATTCAACTTTGCAGTTCTGGAGGGCTATATGGTGCGAAATGGTGAAATCTGTGAACCGGTAAGAGGCGCAAGCCTGATCGGTAAAGGCTCGGAAATCTTGCTGAATATCGACCGGGTCGGATCCAATCTGGAATCTGCGCAGGGAATGTGTGGTTCTGCCAGCGGCAGTATTCCTACGAATGTGGGTCAGCCGCTGATCCGTGTTTCGTCGATTACTGTCGGCGGACGTTGAGGAGGGAAAAGAGATGACATTTGAAGCATTTCAGGAACTTGTAAGGGAAGAAGCTCTGAAAGCTGGACTTCAGGACTATGAATTGTACTATAAGGAAGAGGAAACGGTACGGAGCCAAGGAATGAACCAGGAGATTTCCTCTTTCTCCAGCGATAAGGAATGCGGTGTGGGATTTCGCTGCATTGTAAACGGGAAGACCGGATACAGTGCGACAGAATGGTTCACGCCGGAACAGGCGTATGAACTGATTCGTATTGCGATGGAAAATGCGCAGACAATGGAAGCTGAGGAAATGATAAAAATATATGCCCCTAGTGATCATTATCAGGAGGTAGAACCGCTGGAACTTCCGGAAACAGACTTACAGACGGCAGTTCTGGATATGCAGAGAGATGCTAAGGCGGTAGATGAGCGTGTACAGGGCGGATCTATGAGCATGGTGGCGAATGTATGCGGTATGGTGAGAATCATCAATTCCAAAGGACTGGATCTGCAGCATGAGTATATACAGCAGATGGCGGGTGTCATGGCCGTAGTCAAAGAAGGAGATACGCAGTACAGCGGAGGCAAGTATGAAGCGAAACCGATGAATAGAGAGTTTTTTAAGTTCCTGGCACAAAATGCGGTGGAAAATGCCATTGCGAAGATAGGCGCTGGCAGCGTACCGACAGGTATATATGATGTGATTCTGGATGCGGAAGCTATGGGATCTATTTTGGAAGCCTATTTGCCTATTTTCGATGCTGAACAGGTCCAAAAAGGGATGTCTCTGTTGGAAGGCCAAGAGGGACATCAGGTCGCGTCATCTTGTGTGACGGTGATAGATGATCCGTTCTACAAAGATAGTATGGTTGCGATTCCATTTGATGCGGAAGGGACTGCGACGTATACAAAAGCAGTGATCCGTAAGGGAGTATTGGAGACACTTCTATACAATCACAAAACGGCAGATAAGGCGGGAGTGAATACGACGGGAAATGCCAGTAAAGCAGGCTACGCGGGAACCGTAGAGACCAATCCGTATACGTTTTACGTAAAGCCCGGTGAAAAATCTCTGACGGAAATGATGAGGGATGTGGATCAGGGCGTGTATGTAACCAGCGTAACAGGTTTGCATGCAGGTACCAATGCGATCACGGGAGATTTTTCAATTCAATGCGGTGGTTTCATAATTCAAAATGGCATGAAAGCAGAAGCGGTCACATCCTTTACAATATCTGGTAATTTCTTCGATATGTTGAAGCAGATCCAGGAAATCGGTTCGGACTTGCAATTTCAGATGCCCCGTGGTTTCACAATGGTTGGGGCGCCTTCTATCTGGGTAGGCAAACTTTCGGTTGCAGGAGAATAATGCTTGAGAATAGCAAGAGGCCGTTGCTCCTTAGATGATTTCTCATCTAAGGAGCAACGGCCTCTTTTAGAATAAAAGAACAGAGTCTGGCTTTTATCTGGATGAAATCTGTAGGGAAATAGGAGACAAAGATGCATGGACAAATTCAGGAAACGGATGGTTTTGCGACACTCTCATTACTTTTTGAGTGGATGTAACACTTCTTTAACCAGACCAATGAGAAAATCCCCGGATTTCTCATTGGTTTTTAGGCCATGTAATATTTATCCTGACAGACTAATGAGAAAATGCACTAGGTATCCATGTTATGGGATATGCAATCGCAGTGCTCTTACAGAACGTCCCGGAAACTAAAAAAGGAGTCCGTGTATTTACGGAACTCCTTAAGAGATCATACTCTTTTATCCTGTACGAACGGTGAGACATCGTAGGCGTTTTGCAACGGACCTTTTAATTTGGACATTTGTACATTAGGATTCTTGTTCTTTATCGGAATTTGAAGATTCTTCAGAAGAACTTACAGCTTCGTCACTTGGTACGGTTTCCTCCAGAATGTCGGAAGCCGTACCAATGGGAGCCTCCGCGAGAACTGCTTCTTTCTGCGCTATCTTCTCTTGATAAGCCTGAGCCTTGCGGGCTTTAAATTCTAACCGTTGCTGCCGGAGGATCTGCTGCTGATTGTGATACCACTTAAAATAAAAATAGATTCCGAGGCTCAACAGAACGCCTACAGCAAATATCACAAGACAGTATACCCATAGATCGGCCAATGTGCCTAAATAGGTAGAGAAAATCACGGCAAAATGGATGCCCATGGCAAGGAAGACAAAGAGAAAATTCTTACGCTTCATTCCATGATAGACCAGCATGAGAATGAGTGTACTCATGGCGAGAACGACTGCGAAGAAAAGGATTTGTGCCAAACATTGAGAGAGAGACGCATCCTGCAATAATTCTATATACGCATCAATGTCGGCCTGTGAGATCTGATCCGAAATCAGAGAAGATAATTCATTGTTATTCGCCATTTCTGCGATACGGGCCTGATTGATATAATTCATGGAGGATGTGATACTGTTATAAAGCCAGTAGGAAATACCGGCAGCCATCGCCTCATAGATGTTCCAATTCCCTCTGCGGACAAATTTGAAAATGAAATATGCCACAGGCGCCATAAACAGGGCTGTCAGTACCGCCAGAATTAGATAATAGATAATGATATGATCTGGATTACTTAAGAAAGACTGTACGGCAGCAATAGAAGTCAGAGCCGAATAACAGATTGATGTCAGAAGTTGAGAAGCCAGAAAATAGACTGCGATTCCGACAACAATGGCTGTCATCCGAAAAGGATGTTTGCGATGCAAAAAGAATAGGGACAACGCAATCATCATAATCTGCGCCACACTGGCAATATAAAAGCCGATGATGGTACTTTGTTCAATAACCATGAATAACCCTCCAAGTTTCAGATATAACACAATTATTATACCTTACTTTCTTGGATTTGGGAAGCTTTATTTTACGGGTTTGTGAAAATTTGTTCGTTCGTGACGTTTTACTTCAATGATGGGTTTTCGAATCAGGACATTGCTCAGGGCACGGGGATCCAGCGGAATGAGTGGCCATGTATAGCGCAAGCCGCTGAAAGAATGCGTTGTAAAGAGTACAAGACAGAAAATCAGTGTTCCAGCTAAGAGTCCCCAGCCGCCAAAGAAGCCGGTAAGGATAAGAAAGAAAATACGGTAGATTCGTAGAGCCAATCCGAATTCTACACTGGGAACGGCATAGGTAGACAAGTTTGAAAATGCCATAAAGAGCACGCTTTCTGGCTGCAGAATGCGAACATCAATGGCAAACTGTCCCAGAAGCAGGCCGCCAATAATTCCCATGGCAGTGGATAATCCAGAAGGGGTATGGATGGATGCCATTCGTAAGATTTCCATCCCCAGTTCGATCAAGAGCAGCTGCACAAAAAGAGGAAGAGCTTCAGCTTCCTGCGGAACCAGAAACTGCAGAAAAATCGGAAGACTTTCCGAAGGCATTTGTGCGATCCATAACCATAGAGGCGCAAAAAATAGGCATACCAGGATCGCAAAGAAACGGATCCATCGAGTATATGTGCCTACGAGTGGATTTTGATAGTAGTCTTCGGAATGCTGTGTGAAGTGAAACATGGTAGCCGGGAAAAGCATGGCCGTAGGAGAATTGTCTACGAGTACGATGACATGTCCTTCCAGAAGGTGGGCGGCAGCAACATCTGGCCGCTCTGTAAATTTCGCTTGTGGAAAGGGATTATACCATTTTTTCTTGATCAAAAGTTCTTCCAGTGTTTTCTCTCCCATCAACAGAGCATCTGTATCAATCTGCCGTAAGGCTTCTCGTAGACGAACGACTAGATGAGGATCCGCCATACCCTTGATATATCCTACCGCCACGTCTGTCTGAGAAGAGGAACCGACTTGAAACATCTCATAAATCAATCTGGGGTCTCGAATTCGTCTGCGAATGAGGGCAGTATTGAAAACAATAGTTTCTACTAAGCCATCTCTGGCACCGCGCGTGACCTTTTCCAGATCGGGTTCGGCAGGACTGCGTGCCGGATACGTTCGTGTATCTAATAGTATGGCGGAAGTAAAGCCATCCAGAACAATCAGCATGGCGCCGGATAATATCATTCGTACAGCCTGCTCAGGAGAATTCGTGAGCTCTGTTTCTAAGTAACCGATTTTCGTACGGATAAACCGAGTGATGGTCTCGAGACTTGGCAGAGGATCTTCTCCTTGGATGACTTGAAAAATACGCAGGATGGTTTCGTCTTTGCTGAGACCATCTACAGAAATATAAAAGGCGTCGCGCCCCCCTATCGTAATATGGCGAAATATGAGGTCAAAACTTTCATTGATAGGCAGGAGCTGTTTCATCAGAGTTTCATTATCGGATAAACGGTTGTAAAATGACATAAGCATCCCTCCTTTTCTGTTAGTATGAGGATTTCTCAGAAAAATATGTAAATACTATGGAAAGAAAGGAAAAATTATAAGGTGTTTTAGGGCGGATGCACAATTTCCCAAAATCTTAAAAAAGTCTCTGGCATTCGATTCACGTCTATGTTATAATGGAAACGAAGCGGGGATTGTCCCTATTCTTTGTACAGTAGAAGAAATGAAGTGATCTGGAAAGGTAGGAATCTTATGTCATTTAATATCAAGTCGGATCAAATCGAGCACGTTCAGGTAGCGCCCATGGGCATTCTTTTGATGAGAGGTACGGAAGAGATCGGAAAAAAGGTGGACGAGCATCTGCGAAAGCTGTATGCGTCATTTGAAGGTATGCAGCAGAATGTGGATTCTTTTCTGTTGAGTGTAAAGTGTCCCCGATTCCAGAGCGGAGATGGGAAGGCAGTATTAGATCAATCCGTTCGTGGTTTGGATGTCTATATTATTTCCGATGTGGGAAATTATAATTGCACATACGATATGTTCGGTCATGAGGTACCTATGTCGCCGGATGATCATTTTGCAGATTTGAAGCGCGCGATTCAGGCGATTGGCGGTAAAGCGCATCGTGTCAATGTAATCATGCCGATCCTATACGGAGGGCGTCAGCACCGGAGGGCGGCCAGAGAGTCTTTGGACTGCGCCGTTGCTTTGCAGGAACTGCAGAATATGGGCGTATCTGAGATGGTTACTTTTGATGCGCATGATCCTCGGGTGCAGAATGCAATCCCGCTGATGGGATTTGATAATGCGATTCCCTCCTATCAGACACTGAAGGCATTGTTAAAACATATTCCGGATATTCTGCTCGATAAGGATAACTTCATGGTTGTCAGCCCGGATGTAGGGGCAATGGATCGTAACGTTTACTATGCATCGGTTTTGGGTGTAGAGCTTGGTATGTATTATAAGCGCAGAGACTATTCACAGATTAAGAATGGCCGCAATCCGATTGTGGCCCATGAGTTTTTGGGAAGTGATATTAAAGGAAAAGATGTCTTCGTTTACGATGATATCATTTCTTCCGGCGAGTCTATGTTAGACATTGCTTATGACTTGCGTAAAAGAGGCGCAGGTCGTATCTTTGCCGGTTGTACCTATGCGTTGTTTACAGAAGGAATCGATAAATTCCAAGAAGCTGTAGACCGGGGTGTGCTCTCCGGTGTTCTTTCTACAAATCTGACATATCGTCGTCCAGAGCTTTTAGAGGCACCCTGGTATTTTGAAGTGGACTGTTCGAAATATCTGGCGTATATGATCGCCGCTTTAAATCATGATATGTCGGTGAGTCTTCTCTTGGATCCTTTGAAAAAGATCAACGATCTGGCGCGGAATCATCGGGCGGAATCGCAGGATCAACAGTTAAATTTATTCTGATGACAGCCGCTGTCATGTTAAGAAAGCCGCTCAGTATCAGAGCGGCTTTTATATAATATACTTATTTATAGGAGGTTGTATGAGATGAATGATCCTTTGAAGAAATGGCGGTATGAGGCAATTGGCAAGCGGATTACTGAGACACTGGCAGCAAAAGAGTATGACGCGCATTACGTGGACAATCTGGAGGAGGCAAAGAAACTGGTTCTGGAGATGGTACCGGAAGGCGCACTGATTGGTTTGGGCGGTTCTACTACATTGAATCAGATGGGTATCATCGATACATTTCGGGAAGGCAACTATCGTCTGATTGACCGTTACAACTGCGCGAACCACGAGGAAGAGGTTCAGAAGTATCATGAGGCAATGAATGCAGAATACTTCCTATGTAGTACCAATGCGATTACAGAGGCTGGCGAACTGGTCAATATGGACTGCTCAGGAAATCGTGTGGCAGCTATGATCTTTGGTCCGCAGCGCGTGATTATTGTAACGGGTGCGAACAAGGTGGTGAAGGATCTGAATGCGGCAATGGCTCGCATCAAGGAGATCGCGCCGCTCAATTCCAAGCGGATTCATCATGATACGCCCTGTACGCACAGTGGCGTCTGTGAGGATTGCCAGACTCGCAAACGTATGTGTAATTATATGACGGTCATATATCATGGTCGTAAGAATCCTGGCCGCATCACTGTGATTGTGGTAGGAGACGAACTGGGCATGTAAAAGGTATATCCGATTCCTTGATGGCTTCCAGCTTCGGGGCTCCGGCCTTATTCACTGTCTGCTTGCAGTAGATCGAAGAACTGAATGAGATGGGGCTAGGTAGTGTAACCATCCTTTATTACTATATATCGCAAAAAGGCATAGTCGGGAAAATCGACTATGCCTTTTTAGCGTATAGGAATTGAAAGCTTATCTTTAGCTTAACCTATGCGGCGATACACGCCGATCACACGGCCCAGGACAGAGGCTTCTTTCACATAGATGGGAGCCATGTAGTCGTTCTCGGGCTGAAGACGAATGAATTCTTTTTCGCGAAAAAACCGTTTGACCGTTGCGCTGTCGTCAAGCAAGGCAACGACAATTTCTCCATTACGAGCAGAACTCTGCTGATGTACCAGAATATAATCCCCATCTAAAATACCGGCATTGATCATGCTTTCTCCCCGGACGCGCAGCATAAAATCCTTCTCAGGCTCATCTCCAAGAACTGAAAGGGGAAGCGGAAAATGGTCTTCAATATTCTCTACCGCTAAAATAGGCTCTCCGGCAGTGACCCGACCGATGATGGGAACTTGAGCGACCTCGGCGGGCGGCACCTCATTGAACTCCAGAGAGGACATGTCCTCCGGCAGAATCTCCTCCTCAGGATGATAGAGAATCTCGATCGCTCTGGGCTTGGTAGGGTCTCGACGAATATAGCCCTTTCTCTCCAAACGCTCTAAATGGCCATGCACGGTGGAAGTAGAACTCAGGTTCGCAGCCTCGCAGATCTCACGTACAGAGGGAGGGTATCCTCGCTGTGCCTGCTGTTGTATGATAAAATCCAGAATCTGCCGTTGTTTTTGCGATAATTCCTTGCCACTCACGGTTTTACACCCATCCTTTCATAGAATCAAAAACAAATGCCTATGTACGAGCTTACTTTGGCTCTTATAGTATAGCATAATAAGAAGAAAAAGTCAAACAATTGTTCGCAGAACATGTCCCAGAAAATATGTTCGTAGTTTTCAAAAAAACTATTGACAAGAACGCGTGTTCGTGCTAGAATGGCTTCGTAGATAAGAACATATATTCTGTTTGATGAAAGGAGAACGAACATGAGTATGATTACACTTTCCCGTTCTAATCACAATCGATATGCGGTGTTTTATATGATAGCAGGCATTGTCTTGAGTCTGAGTATTCTGGCGGCTCTTCTTATGCCGCATCCGGCGTATGCGCAAAGTGAACAGGTACAGGTTTATGAATCTGTCGTGATTCAAGAGGGAGATACGCTGTGGGATCTAGCGCTTCAATATGCGCCGGCAGAGCAGGATATCCGTTCGTATATTCGAGAAGTACGCGAACTGAATCGCATGACATCAGATCAGATTCACACAGGACAATCCATCATTCTTCCGATGCAGAAATCGGCAGGTTCATTGGAGAGCGGGACTGTCCCCCATACCTGAATCTTCTTTTTCATGGGAAGCATCAGAGTCTGTTTTTTCTTCTTTTTCCTGTCGCAGAATCACGGCGTTGGCTGCGGAACGGCGTCTGAAATCTTCCATCTGTGCATAGTGTTTTCGCGTGGTATTGACATCTTTATGGCCCAGTACATCTGCTACGAGATAGATATCCCCGGTTTCACTATAGAGGGCGGTGCCATAGCTGCTGCGAAGCTTATGGGGAGAGATCCGTTTCATCTGTGTGACGCCAGCGGCATATTTCTTGACAATATTCTCGACAGCGCGTACGGTAATACGTCTCTTCTGCATCGATAGAAAGAGAGCGTCTTCGTGACCGGATTGGGGGATGATTTTCTTGCGTTCTTCGATGTATGCTTTCAAGGCGTCTTCTACCTCTCGTCCAAAGTATAGAACCGATTCATTTCCACCCTTGCGGGTGATCTTCAGACCATTGATATTATAGTCAATATCACTGAGGTTTAATCCAACGCACTCGGAGACACGCATACCTGTACCCAGGAGTACTGTCATCAATGCCAAATCTCTTGCGTGCGTATATTTATGATAGATTTTCTGTCTTGATGTTAACTGATCTCCAGAATCTACTTCATCCAGAAGCTTTGCGATTTCGTCCACTTCCAGACGAATGATGTTTTTTTCGTGGATCTTCGGAGTATCAATCAGCGTGGTCGGATTCCCACGGATCTTTTGTTTTTTGTAGAAATACTTGAATAAGCTGCGTATGGCGGCTACCTTGCGAGCCTTTCCTTTTTCTCCATTTTGCAGTTCTACCAAGGAACCATCCGTATTCTTTTTCTCATAGATTGTCAAATATTCCAGGAAGCGTTCCAGATCCTGTACATCGACTTGATCCAGGTCCTCCAACGTGAGATCCTTCAGAGTCTTTTCCTGAAGGTTTTCTTTATTTTCAATCAGAAAATGAAAAAAAATCTTTAGATCATAGGCATAGCCGAGACGGGTTCTTTCCGCCGTTACAGGTTCAATACCTCTAAAATATTCAAAGCAGAAATCCGGAAGCTCCAGCAGCAGATCACGAAGCTTCAGGATCATTCTTCTTCTCTGTTCTTCGTGATAGCTTCCGCTCATGGTTTCTCTCCTTTCTGTACCTGCCAGCCGGGAATGCTGTCCTGAATCGCGCGAAAAACCCGTTCTGTGGTATGCCCAATCTCTTTATTCCAGTCTCGCAGTCTCTCTTTGAATTCTCCTCGTTTTGTGATGCCATCTGCAGGACAGGGGTTTTTAATAATGGGCAGGTTCATATTTTGGGCAAAGGCGATAATATCTGCTTCTGGAGTATAGAGAAGAGGCCGAATGGCGTATAATTTGGTTCGATCCCAATATGTGACCGGTGAAAAGGTATGAAGACGGCCCTCATAAAACAGACTCATGAAAAATGTTTCTATGACATCTTCCTTGTGGTGCCCCAGCGCAATCTTATTACAGTGCATCTGCAGGGCGAAATCATTGAAAGCGCCTTTTCTCATCTTGGCACAGAGAGAGCAGGGGTTTGACTCTTTACGTTCTTCGAAGACGATGGGGCCAATATCCGTGGAAATTTCATGATAAGGAATCTCATAGGAACGCATG
>CALBGL010000107.1 GCA_937892735.1 uncultured Clostridia bacterium
CGTCGTAACATTTCAAAGGCTCATGTAATGAGAAATCAACGGCCCCATGGCCGATCCCGATACCTCGAAACAGATTTCAACGCTGCCACCGGGCCGATCCCGACTACGACGAGAAGCGCCGCAAGTCCATTGACTGACAGCGCCTCTTTCGTTTAAGATCTAAGGAGGAATTTGTCAATTATCCATTTGCTACGCCTTCATTGGCGCTGGTGATTGCGCTGTTCGTATTGGATACAGCCTGTTCTACCGCAGACGCCACATCCGATCCATTGAATACGGCTTCCAGCGCGCTCTGCAGATCAGTTCTCAACTGTGGCAACTGAGATAACAGCGGTCCTGCAGTGATCGAATTTACCTGAGAGTTCAGAAGCTGCTGCGCGGCAACTTCCAACTGCGGCAGTTCCGCATACGTATTCTGCATAGTTTCTGTTTCATAAGCACCATGGCAAATTGGGAAGTAACCCGTTCCGCTCGCCCATTCTGCCTGGACTTCCGGAGACGTCACATACTCGAAGAATGCCATCACGCCTGCTTCCGTCTGTTCATCCATACCTGCAGCCGCGCACAACGCGCCACCGCCCGCATATACGCCCTGTGCCTCGACGCCTTCCGGTACCGGCAACGGCGCCACACCGACCTCAAACTCACTGCTGTCGATGACATTCCGCGCGCTGGCAGAGCTGGCGATAAACATACCGATCTGCTGCTGTGTGAAACCACTGACAGTATTCGTACCATCCGTACCGTAGTTCAGGAGATATCCCGCATCCTGCAGACTCTTGATCCAGTCATAGATCCGCGTAATCTGATCCTGATAGGAGACCTCCGTAGCACGGGATGCGCGTCCATTTTCGTTATTGATGATATAACCACCCATGTTGGTGACCATCTGATCCAGTGCGTATCCATACGCATACATGCCCACAGGCTTTATGCTGCTGTTTTGCGCTGCAATCGCAGCCGCTGCCTCCGATATTCCTTCAAAGGTACTGGGGAACTCCGTGTATCCCGCAGCGTCAAACACTTCCTTGTTATAATATACAACCGGAGAGGAACAGTTGAACGGCATTACATACAACGTATCATTAACGGTATAGAAATTAACTACCTGTTCCAGAAGATCGCTGTCATCAAAATCATATTTCTCCATGAGATCACTGATCGAAGCAATCATGCCAGAGTCGATCATGGACTGCAGGTTCTGTTCACCGATCTGAATAATGTGTGCGCTGCCTGCGCCATTTGCCATATTGAAGAACTTACCGGTGGATTCATCATAGGAACCCTGATTTTCTGCTACTACCACATACTGATCCTGACTGGCATTAAAGTCTTCCACAATCTTATCCAACACTTCTTGGTTGTTTCCGCTCATGGAGTGCCAGAAAGAAATCTGTACCTTACCATCCGATGTGACGACGGAATTACCGCCAGACGCGCTGTCTGCACATCCTCCCAATATGGTGATCAGCATCATCACGCTGACAACGATTGCGATGAAACGCTTTCCAAAACTTTTTCTCATTCTCAATGTCTCCTATTTTCAAGATTTATTTTAATGCTCCCTTGGTCATGCCTTCCTGCAGGCGTTTCTGACCAAAGAAGATTAAAAGCAAAGTTGGCAGCGAGGTAATCATAGCGCCGGCGGCCATCATGCCGTAATCGCTGACTGCCTCTGTATTTTGCAGCTGTCTGAGACCGATCTGTACGGTACGCACCGTATCATTTGTCGTAGACAGTAACGGCCACATATACGAGTTCCAGCTGACAAGGAAGAAGTAGATCGCCAGTGTGACCACGGTGTTCTTCACCATGGGCGCCACGACCTTGATAAAGAACCCGAAATCGGAAATCCCTACCACCGTGGATGCTTCTTTCAGTTCCAACGGAATCTGCATCATGTTCTGACGGAACAGGAAGATGCCAAAGGTGGACGCCAGCCCCGGCAGGATCAGTCCTACGTAGGTATTCAGGAGATTCCAGGACCGAATAGTCTGGAAGTTTGAAATCACCAATACTTCACTCGGAATCATCATCGTCGCCATCATGATCAGAAATACGATCTTCTTGCCTCGGAAGGGAATAAAAACAATCGCATAGGCCGCAAGCAGTGCAAAGATAATCTGCAGTGCCGTCGAGAGCACTCCCGTAATCGCAGAATTGACCATATAATGCAGCAGAGGCTGTGTATGAAAGGCGTTGATATAATTCGTCCAGTTCAGCGAATCCGGAATATAATCCCCCCGCAGGATATCCGACAAATCGGAAAAACTGAGCGCCAGAGAAAACAGTACCGGAAAACACATAAAGATCGCCGCGATCAGCAAAATGATATACGTGATGGTAATCTGTGTCTTTTTCATTGATAGGTCACCAGCCTTTCCGTCAGCTTGGTCTGCAGCTGAGAGATCAGGAAGATCAGGATAAACAAGATGATACCCTGCGCGGAAGCCGATCCAAACCGGAAATTGACAAAGGCGTCATTATACAGCTTATACACCATCAGATTCGTGCTGTTGTTCGGCCCGCCCGATGTCAGCATGTCGATCAGACCAAAGGACTGGAACGCGTTAATCAAAGAGATTGTCACCACAAAAAACAACGACGGGGAAATCAGCGGAATCGTCACCTTGCGCAGCCGGTAAAAGAATCCGCCGCCCACGATCTCCACGCTTTCATAGTGGGAATCATCAATGTTCTTCAATCCACCCATGAGAACCAGATAGGAGAATCCGATATTCATCCAGATGGAGACCGCCGCGATGGAGTAGATCGCGAAATTCGTATCTGTCAGCCATCCGATAGGCTCTCCGCCAAACCACTGTACGATTCGGTTCAAGAGACCCGCTGTCGGATGAAACAGGAGATTCCAGAACACAGATCCGGCCGCCACGGAGATACCCATGGTCGATGAGAAGATGGTGCGGAACACGCCCATACCCGGCAGATTGCTGGAAGACAGTACCGCCAGCATGAGTGAGATGATCACGGTCAGCGGAACAGTCAGAATCGTATATAGAAATGTCGTTCCTAACGAATGCAGATAGGTCTCGCTCGTAAACAGGCTGATGTAATTCGAGAAACCAATCATCTGGGTCAGCGCCCCCGTATTGGAGGTGGCGAAGAAGCTCGTGATGATCGTCTTGATAAAGGGATATATGACAAACAGGATGAAGATCAGCATGGAGGGCAGCAGATAGATGATCCAGAACGGAAGCTGCTTCTTCCGTTTCAGTTCCTCCACCTGCTCGCCATTCGCATCCTGCAGTATATTCTTACGTGCCATCGCTCTCCCCCCCATCAAGCAGTGAGAGCTGCACAGCCCTTGATATGTAAGGCAGCGCGTATCAATTTGCCCTCGGCATCGTCGAAGAAATGGAAGTCATCCGTGGAAAGGCGAATCGCAAGATCCTGTCCCGCTTCGATCATATACTGTCCTGTCCAGCGCGCCGTGAACAACTCGTCTCCCACCTCAAAGAGCACCTGTGTCTCGTTGCCCATCATCTCGGTATTCACAACCTTTACATGAATCGCCTGAGGATCCCCCTGCACAGCCAGTTCAATCTGTTCAGCACGCACGCCAATCTGCCACTGGTTTCCCTCCGGCATATTTTCCTTCTCCTCCTCGTTCACTGGAACCAGGAGGCTGCCATTTAGCAGCAGGCCATCCGCCGTCATCCTCGCATGCGCCAAATTCATCTGCGGAGATCCGATAAAGCCTGCCACGAATGTATTAGCTGGTTCATTATATAGCTCCAACGGTGTACCCGTCTGCTGAATCTTGCCACCATGCAGTACCATGATATGATCGCCCATAGTCATGGCCTCCACCTGGTCATGCGTTACGTAGATGACCGTCAACCCCAGTTTCTTCTGCAGACGACGGATCTCCGTACGCATCTGTCCTCGCAGCTTCGCATCCAGATTGGAAAGCGGCTCATCCATCAGACACAGCGGCGCTTGGCTGCATACGCTTCGTGCCAGGGCTACACGCTGGCGCTGGCCACCGGACAATTCCCTCGGCTTTCTCTTGAGATAAGGGGTCAAGCCCAACATCTCTGCCGCCTCTTCCAGACGGCGCTTCTGCTCTTCCTTCGGTACCTTCTTCACATCCAGTCCAAACAGAATGTTATCCTTCACGGTCATATGCGGATACAGCGCGTAGTTTTGAAACACCATGGAAAGGTTGCGATCCTTCGGCAGCATATGATTGGCGATCTTGCCATCGATCTTGAGGGTTCCATCCGTGATCTTCTCCAGACCCGCAATCACGCGCAGCAGAGTGCTTTTGCCGCAGCCGGAAGGTCCTACCAATACGTAAAACTCGCCTTCTTCCACATCCAGGTTGATCTTTTCCAAGATATTGACCTTTCCATCATAGGACTTGGTCAGGTCATGCAGCTCAATCTTGCTCATCCTTATTTCGCTCCTTTCCATGCCCCAAAGAAATGCATCACGTTTAAATCCTCTTCCATATCGGCGCCATGGGTGCCATGGCCCTGTTCATTCGTATGAATCCCGTGATCTGTCGCCCAGCACAAGAGACTATCCTCGGACTTCCAGCATTCTTCCGCAGCGCCAGCCAATCTGTCAAAGGCTGCGATATGATGTTTCAAGGCTGCCAGAGACTGTTCTGACTCTGGGAATGTACGATGCATGACATCGTCGTACTCCTGGTTATAGACCACAATCACCTCATAGTCGCTGTCGCGGATGAGTTTCTCTGCCTGATCCGTCACTTCTCCATCATAGGGAAGGATAAAATAATCCATATTTCTCTCCTGGAACAAGATGGCCATACTGGAATTCTCCACCGCCACCAGCGCGGTCTTCTTTCCCGCGGCTGCCAGGACATCAAATAGGGATTCCTGCCGCAATACATGTTTCTCGTATTTCTGAATTCCATGTACGCTCGGCTCTACTCCCGTATACATTGTACCAAAACAAACCGGCGTCACCGATGGCAGAACGGTACAGATCGGTACGCCCAGCTGCGTGTGCCGCAAAACAGGAGCAAACCACTCCGTGTACTTCTGAAACAGCCACTGTCCTACCGCATCCGGATTATAGATCAGCACTTTTTTCACTTTCTCCATACCCTGCTGTCTCAGGAGTCCCTCCAGCATCGAAAACGGCGCCTTCGCTGCCTTCGGCGCCGGAATCCCCATGCCGTTGGCTATCGTGGCCACAAACTGCGTCATAGAAATCGTATTCTTCATACTTGATCTCTCCTTAAATCTTCAATATCAATCTTAAACGACTATGATTATACGTACCTTCTGTAAAATCTGTCCTCCAGGAACTGTGAAATTCAGGTAAATGCTTGTAAGAATTCCATGAAGAAATTTTACATTCTCTCTCGCATTTCATATGCAGTACTATGAGGCATCTACAAATAAAAAACAGGCAAAGAAGCCTTCGAAAGCTCCTTTGCCCATCTTATTCTGCTACGCGTTTAGACGAAGCCAAGGCTTTAAACCCAGAAAATTGAAGGTTATTTTTACAAATTAAAAACCGACTTCTCCAGTTCGTCCAAAACTCCCCTTCCGTACCTCTCCCAAACTTGTGAAGGATTCACCCGCTCTTTCAGATATTTCATAAATTCCAAAACTGCAGGAGAAAAGATCTGTTCTTTCTTCCACACCAATACGGCCCCTGTCTCCAGCACAGGCGTCAGAGGAATAAATTTCGTCCCCGGATATTCCCGATTCATTTGAAAGCACAGCGCCGCGCCCACACGCTCCCTGACCATGTAAGCCACATTCAAAAACAGATTATAGGTCGCTGCCACCTCCAATTTCTCATAATAGGGTCCAAAACAGTTTTCCAATTCATTTCTGACAGATTCCCGACGCACCATGATGAGTGGAAAACTCCAAACATTCCCTGGCAGTGACCTCTTCTTTTTCCTGAAGCCAAGAGCCTTCCCATATCAGCGCGCCTCCCGTTCCTTGTAGGGCATGCGAATATAATTATATTTTCCCAGCTCTACCGATTCCAATAAAAGCCCCATGTCCAGATACCCTTTCTCGATGCGTTCCTTGATCTCATCCGCAATCGCCGTATAAACATGAAACTGTACCGCAGGTTGGATCTTCTGAAATTCCCGCATGTACTGTGCCAGAAAGATCATATTCTGCGTCTCTCCGCATCCGATGGAAATCACACCACTGAGTTTCTCGTCCCGATGCGCAAATTCTTCCATAACTTCCTCGGTCAGATTCACGATCTCCTGCGCCTTCCATCACAGAAGCATTCCCTCTTCGGTCAATATCATACTATGATTACTTCGCCGAAACAACGGTACCCCCAGTTCCTCTTCCAGCTGCATCAACTGCCGGGACAGGGTCGGTTGTGTCACATGGAGAAGTCCTGCCGCTCTGATGATATTTTCTTCCTTCGCAATCGTCAGAAATACTCTCAGCATTCTGAGTTCCATCTTTCTCCCCCTTTCTTTCAAACGCATCTTCAATCAAACGTATCCATTGTTCCATGCCCGGCGATATATATTTACTGCGATGATAAATCATGTGTATGGTACGATGAAGGAGAAATCCTGGTACCTGAATCTGACGCAATGTTCCCTGTCGAATCTCCGACTCGACCAGGCGTTCTGGCAGCACAGCAATGCCGATCCCTTCCTGCGCCGCCATCTTAAGCGCTTCTATCGAACTACTCTCCCACGCGGCCTCCGCTTTATATCCCTGTGCGTCCAATGCGTGTTCCAGAATCTCTCGGGCACCACTTCCTCGTTCTCGCAAGAGCAGCGGGCATTCCAACAGTCGTGAGAGGCTCATCTGTTCCGGATATACTTCCGGGTTTCCCACAGGAATCATCTGATCCTCCATCAGAGGTTTACAGGTTAAATATTCGGAATGAGGAATCCCTTCGATAACTGCCAGATCCAACCCATCTTGGAGAATTTCCTTCTCAATCTCATCGGAGGTCTCAATCCTGACCCGTACTTCCAGCTGCGGCCATACCTCTTTCAGCTTTTTCACCACCTTCGGTACATAATAGGATCCCACCGTCACACTACAGCCCAATCGCAGCATTCCTCGCTGATCCGGCGCACCCAGCGTCCGCTCCATTTCTTCGAAAAGCCCCACAATATGGCGCGCATACGCCAGGAGTCTCTGACCATCTTCCGTGATACGCAGCCTCTTGTTGAGACGTTCAAACAGACAGATTCCATAATGTTCTTCCAGTTCATGAATCGCCACGCTTACTGTAGGCTGCGCAATATACAGCTCCTTCGCCGCTTTCGTAATACTCTCCCGATCCGCTACCGCAATAAAAATCCGCAGATGCCGCAGCGTCATACTCTCCCTCCTCATCCATAGCCATTTTACTATGAACCATATTATATTATAGTAATTTCATTATAAAAAATCAAGTGGTATACTCTCTCTGGAGGTGAAACGGAGTGCAAAAAAATCTGAAATTTTACATCACACTCTTCTTACAGACATTCAAGATCAGCGCCTTTACCTTTGGAGGCGGTTATGTCATCGTATCTCTGATGAAAAAGCAATTCGTGGACAAACTGGGCTGGATTTCCGAAAAGGAAATGCTGGATTTTACAGCGATTGCTCAGTCCTCTCCCGGCGCTATCGCAGTCAATGCTTCCATTCTTGTTGGCTATAAAGTCGGCGGATGGCCGGGCGCTTTCACCGCGATCCTGGGAACCATACTGCCGCCTCTGATTCTTCTGACAGCAATCTCTTACGTCTATACCTGGTTTATATCCATCGACGCAATCCGCTATATCATGCAGGGTATGCAGGCAGGAGTGGCCGCTGTCATCTGCGATGTAGTCTATGGCCTAGGAGCGTCCGTCTGGAAGGAAAGCCGGGGCATCGCCCTCGTTACGGCTGTTCTTTCGTTTATATTGGTCACCTTTCTCTCTGTCAACGTCATACTGATCGTCATCGTCTGCATCATTGCTGGTATTGTAATCTATGGAAAGGAGCGCGTACGGCATGGAAATACTCCTTAAACTTTTCTGGGCCTTCTTTCAGATCGGTCTCTTTTCGATTGGCGGAGGATATGCCGCTATGCCCCTGATCCAGGAACAGGTCATAGCACAAAACCAGTGGATGAGTATCCGTGAATTTACCGATCTCATCACGATCTCACAGATGACGCCAGGGCCCATCGCCATCAACTCCGCGAGTTTCATCGGCGCCCGCATGGCCGGTGTCCCCGGGGCGATCATTTCCACTCTGGGCTGTATCCTGCCTTCCTGTGTCATCGTCATGCTAATCGCGTGGCTTTACCGAAAATACAGCAATCTACACGTCATTGACAACGCCCTTCGTGGTCTGCGTCCTGCCGTCGTCGGCATGATCGGCTCTGCTGCCTTTTCCATGATACGGTCTTCCTTCCTAGCCGCGACCGGTACTGCCATCATGGGCGTCGATGTGGCGGCCGTCATCATCTTCGCCGGCGCCTTCCTGGCGCTGCGAAAGTGGAAGCCCAGCCCCATCTTCGTCATGTGCGCCTGTGGGCTGGCCGGATTTATCGTGTATTCCATCTTTGGGGGCGTCTGACTCCCGCATAATACCCCAAAAAACAAAATGCCTACGATGTCCGTTCCATAAGAGCATTGCGATTTCACAGTCCATAGCATGGATACCTGGTAAATTTTCTCATTGATCTGGCTGAGGAAATGTTACATCGCTTCTAGACCAATGAGAAATCTGGGGGTTTTCTCATTGATCTGGCTGGGGAAATGTTACATCACTTCTAGACCAATGAGAAATCTGGGGGTTTTCTCATTGATCTGGCTGAGAAAATGTTACATCGCTCAAAAAGTAATGAGGGCGTCACAAAAATGATATGCTCCCTTCTAGGTAGACAAGCGAAATAATAAAAACTTGTCTACTTAGAAGGGAGCATATTAAATGATTTCTCATCGATCTTGCAACAGCTCCTTTTTTACAATCTGCTCATACCAGCTCGTAACCTCTTCAGCCTCTTGACTATTCACGAAAATACGCATCTCTCCCACATCAATGTATAGAATGGGCTTGTATCCATCATAAAGAAACATCATGCAATCGCCCGTCTTCTCTCCACGATAATGCCCCAGATCCCTCTTGGGTGTGGATGCGCCGTCGGTACGACGAAAGGAATCGTCAGGCATTTCGTAAATGAGTTCTGCTTCTTTCATCTGATCTCGCGAAAATTTGTACTCGTACCAGAGCGACGTGATCCGCACTTCCTGCCCTTCTACCTGGAACGACACGGGCGCATGATCCACCTGAAACAGAAGTACACCGATCCCAATGGGCACCAGAACCAGAATCAGGCCCAATACAACGATAATAACCCGATTGAGCGGACGCGCCATATTGGGGGAATAGCTTATGCTATTTGTCCGATCTTCCACCAGCAGCCGCTTATCTTTAGGATTCGAATACCATCCATGCCTCCAGTTCTCATCCCCGTCCTCTTTGTCACCTTCCCACCCCATGTCCTTCTTCAACCGATACATCTTCTGCCGCGCTCGGATCACGATATGGAATCCCCCCAAAAAATATGCCGTCAGCCACAACACCCAGATTGCTATAAAAAGACCTACGCTGACAAAATTCAGGAAGCTGACAATCACTCCCACAGCCAGATTGATCCCCTGAAACCTGCGGTTTGCCCGCTGTTTTTCTATACAGATCCTCTCCGCGTCCGGATGCTCTGCCATATCCGGTGGGATGTGGACGCCCAAGAGCATTCCCCTCTCATAGGTGTCCCTACGACTGGTAATGGCCCAGCAGATGCCCGCGAGGAAAAGATCCAACGTCAAAAAGACAATCATCATACCGATTTCCATGTGGTTCCGCTTCCCTTCTTCAAACGCCCAGCTTCTCCCAATATTGTTCTACCGGAATACCCTTATAGCCTGTTCCCTTCTCCTGATCCGCCAGAATCATCCGTTCCAGAATATCCACCGTCTTTCGGGTACTGCCTTCTAATGACATTCCTTTCAAATAATGTCCAGCCAGGAACGCCGCGAACAGGTCTCCGGTACCCGGAAGCCGCAGCGGAATGCGCTCATAGGGGACGCTGAAACTATTCTTCCCGTCGGCTTCATATCCGTACACCTGACTCTTGCCGCCGACGACTGCACTCGTAATGACCACGGCTTTTGCCCCCAGGTCGCAGATGTGCTTCGCAATCTCTCTCAGCTGATAGGCCTCCACCTCAGGCCTTCCCCGATAACAATCCGCCAGAAAGGTGGCTTCCGTCAAGTTGGGCAGAACCACATCCCCCTGTGCGCACAGCTTCTTCATGCGGACCACGGTCTGTTCCGTCATGCTATTATAAAGCCGTCCGCCGTCTCCCATGATTGGATCCACCAGAACCTTCGCGCCCTGCGCCTTTCCTCGCCGGCAGAGTTCTTCTACCAGGGCATTTTGCTCCTCCGAGAGGATGAAGCCCGTGCAGACCGCATCATAGGTGATATGCAGCTCTTCCCATATCGCAAGACACCGGCGCATATAATCCGTCGTATCTAAGATCTCGTACTTTCCCAGATCCAGCGTACTCGAAAGAAGCGCTGTGGGAAGATTCAAAACCTCATAGCCCATACGCGAAAGCACCGGCATCATCCCTGAAAGCGCAACCTTGCCGTACCCCGGCAGATCATTGACTAAAAGCACCCGTCTTTTTTCCATGTCCTCATTCCTCTTCTCTTTCTATGCTGATTTTCATTATAGCAGAGGAATCCAGGAAATGCAATATAACAGTGCTTACCGACACGAAAAAGACACCGCCGACGGGATTGTGATCGTACACTTACATCGTACGCACTTCTTCCTCATGATCATACAGGCTTGTCAGATAATTGCCGTCAAAACAGGCATAGCAGCACCGATCCTTCCCGTAGATCTGTTCCATGTCCGCCACTTCGAGGAATCGCAGTGAGTCCGCTCCGATTTGCCGGGCTAATACGTCCGGATCCATATGGGCAGAGATCAATTCCTTCCGAGTCGCGATGTCGATGCCGTAGAAACAGGGCCAGCGCAGCGGCGGCGACGCGATCCGCAGATGGACTTCCCCGGCCCCTGCTTCTTTCAATAAACGTATGATGCGCTGTGATGTGGTTCCCCGTACCACCGAATCATCAATCAAAACGATCCGCTTGCCGCGTACCACATCCCGATTGGCGGAGAGTTTCATCCGAACCGCCAGATCCCGTTGTTCCTGCGTCGGTTCAATGAATGTCCTGCCCACATACCGATTCTTGATGAGTCCCATCTCGTTCGGAAGACAGGCGGCTTCCGCATACCCTGCCGCCGCAGATAGCGAAGAGTCCGGCACGCCCACCACAATATCCGCTTTGAGCTTTGAGGCCATGTCCTTCTGCGCCATCAGCACACCGCTCCTTCTGCGTGCGGTGTGAACATTGAAGCCGTCCAGCGTACTGTCCGGGCGTGCAAAATAGATATATTCCATGGCGCAGAGGTGGTGCGTCCTCTCTGCGGTATAAAAGCGGCTCTCTACCCCCTGTTCCGAGAATTTCACAATCTCTCCGGGCAGAATGTCACGCTGCCACTGGGCCTGAATCGCCTCGATGGCACAAGTCTCACTGGATACACAGTAACCGCTGTCAAATACCGCCATGGAAAGGGGACGCAGACCATGACGATCCCGTACCGCATATAGCGAATGTTCCGTAAGTATCAGGAACGCGAAAGCGCCCTCCATCTGCCGGCAGGCTGCGGCAATCTTATCCATCACACAGCCCTTGCCGCGCTGGATCAGATGCAGGATAATCTCGCTGTCGCTGCTGCTGAAGAAGATACTGCCCTGTTCCTCCAGGTTCTGCCGCAATATATTCGCATTGACAATCTGTCCATTATGCACGGCCGCGATACTGCCGATCTGGGAACGCGCCATCAACGGCTGCACGTTCTCCGGCACGTCGCCGCCGGCTGTCGAGTAACGAACGTGGCCGATGCTGTTTTCCCCTGGCAGACGATCTAGCTCCTGACCGTGGAACACCTCTGCCGCGAGTCCCCGTCCTTTATGGCAGTACAGCTTCACACCGTCGCTGGCGGCGATTCCCGCACCCTCCTGTCCTCTATGCTGCAGTGCATGCAGCGCGAAATATGTGTGCATCGCGGCCTGTGTGTGATGGAATACACCAAAAACGCCGCATTCTTCGTACAGCTCGTCGTCCCAGGCCACCCTCATCGTTCCTTTCCATAGCAGCGAGAGAACCGTTCCATCGCCTCCCGCGTATCCCCGGGCGTGCCAAAAGCCGTCAGACGAAAAAAGCCTTCTCCATTCTGTCCGAATCCGGATCCCGGTGTTCCTACCACCTGCGCGCGGCGCAGAAGATCATCAAAGAAATCCCAGGAAGTCATGCCATCCGGGCATTCCATCCAGATATACGGCGAATTTTTGCCGCCCACATGCCAGATGCCGAGATGATAGAGAGTCTCGGAGATGACGCGGGCATTCTCCTGGTATATGCGCCGGTTCTTCTCACAGCCTTCCTGTCCTTCTGGAGAAAATACGGCGGCCGCTGCTCGCTGTACCGGATAGGATACTCCGTTACATTTCGTACTCTGCCGTCTAAGCCACATGTCCCGCAGCGACATGCCATCCCGCACAAGTTCCTCGCTCACCACGGTATATCCGCAGCGAATCCCGGTGAATCCGGCTGTCTTGGACAGGGAGCAGAATTCTACCGCGCAGGTTCTTGCTCCCGGAATCTCAAAGATGCTGTGCGGCACATCCGCATCCTGAATGAAGGATTCATAGGCCGCATCGAACAGAATCACCGCCTGCTGCTGATTGGCATATACCACCCACTCTGCCAGCTGGTCCCTGGTATAAGCCGCGCCCGTCGGATTATTCGGAGAACACAGATAGATCACATCCACCTTCTGTTTCGTATCCGGCATCGGCAAAAAGGCATTGTTCCGATCTGCCCGCATATAGAGGATCCTGCGTCCATCCATGACATTGGTATCTCGATAGACCGGATACACCGGGTCGGGAACGAGCACCGTATTCTCACGATCCAGTAGATCCAAGAAATTCCCCAGATCGCTCTTGGCGCCGTCGCTGACAAAGATCTCCGTATCGGCGAGTTTCACGCCGAAGGACGCGTAATATTTCTGAAGCTCCATCCGCAGAAAATCATAGCCCTGCTCCGGTCCATACCCATGAAAGGTTTCCAGATGCGTCTCCTCCTCCGCCGCCTGCTTCATGGCGTCCATCACCGCAGGGCAAATGGGCTGTGTCACATCGCCAATGCCCAGCCGGATCACCTTCGCCTTCGGATGTCCCTCCTGAAATATCGCCACCCGACGAGCTACCTCAGAAAACAAATAATCTTTCTTCAGCGCCTGATAATTCTTATTGATCTTCATATGTCTCTCCTCTTTTCGCCGCGGCCTGAATAAAGGTTCTAAACAAAGGATGCGCCTTATTCGGTCGGCTCTTAAACTCCGGATGATACTGTACGCCCACATAAAACGGATGGTCATGAAGTTCCATCGCCTCGCACAGCCTTCCATCGGGTGAAAGGCCCGAAAATACCATGCCATGATCTCTGTACTCCTGCCGGTACGCGTTGTTGAACTCATACCGATGACGATGCCGTTCATAGATCCTGTCTTCTCCATAGATTTCGCGCAGTCTGGTCTCCGCCCCTGTCACGCAGGGGTAAGCACCCAGTCGCATGGTTCCACCCTTGGGTACATTTCCCTGCTGATCCGGCATCAAGTCGATGACGGGATGCGCGCTCTCTGGATCAAATTCGCTGGAATGCGCATCCTCATACCCCAGCACATGGCGCGCGAACTCGATGGCCGCAATCTGCATGCCCAGACAGATGCCAAAGTATGGAACCCCCGTCTCCCGTGCGTATCGCGCGGCCGCGATCATGCCTTCGATCCCTCGGATGCCAAAACCGCCGGGCACAATGACGCCATCCGCTTCCTTGAGGCGTTCCGCCGCGTTCTGATCGTTCAGTTCCTCACTGTCCACCCAGTCTATCTTTACTTTCACCCTGTTTTCCCATCCTCCGTGGGAAAGCGCCTCCGCCACAGATAGATAGGAGTCATGAAGCCGCACATACTTGCCCACCAGCGCGATGTGTATCGTCCGTTCGCAGCTATGAACGCGGTTCAGCATCGCCTCCCATTCAGTGAGATCGCAGGGCCTCTCATCCAGGCATAATTCCCGCAGGACAATCTTGGCAAGTCCCGCCTTCTCCAGCATGATCGGACATTCATACAGCACCGGCAGCGTTCGGTTTTCGATGACACAGTCTTCTTTGACATTGCAGAATAGCGCAATCTTGCGCAACACGCTCGTCTCCACCGGCTCGTCCGTCCGGGCCACGATGACATCCGGTATGATGCCGAAGGACTGCAGCTGCTTCACGGAATGCTGCGTGGGCTTTGACTTATGCTCACCGGATGACCGAATATAAGGAATCAGCGTCACATGGATAAACAGACAGTTGGAACGGCCTACCTCGTGAGATATCTGGCGAATGGCCTCCAGAAAAGGCTGCGACTCGATGTCGCCCGTGGTGCCTCCGATCTCCGTGATGACGATATCCGCCTCCGTCTTCTCCTGTACCGCATAGATAAAGGATTTAATCTCATTTGTGATATGGGGAATCACCTGCACCGTCTCCCCCAGGTATTCTCCCCTTCGTTCCTTATTCAGCACATTCCAGTAGACCTTTCCTGTAGTCAGATTGGAGAACTGATTCAGATTTTCATCGATAAAGCGTTCGTAATGTCCCAGATCCAAATCCGTCTCCGCACCGTCCTCCGTCACAAATACCTCTCCATGCTGATACGGACTCATGGTACCAGGATCGATATTGATATACGGATCCAGTTTCTGCGCCGCCACCTTAAACCCTCTTGCCTTCAAGAGCCGACCTAAAGAGGCCGCCGTGATTCCCTTTCCCAATCCGGATACTACACCGCCGGTTACAAATATAAACTTCGCCATCGTCTTATTTCCTCATCATTTCCATAAATTCATCGAATAGCCACCGCGCGTCCCAGGGTCCCGGACAAGCCTCCGGATGGAACTGTACGGAAAAGGCCGGCATATCTCCGTACGTAATTCCTTCGCAAGTGCCGTCATTCGCATTGATAAAACGAACCCTGGCTCCTTCCGGCAGCGAGTCGGATTCTACCATGTATCCATGATTCTGACTCGTCACGTAGATTCGTCCCGTATCCATATCTTCCACAGGCTGATTGGCGCCCCGATGTCCATACTTCAGTTTCGTAGTATGACCGCCCCGCGCCAAAGCCATCAGCTGATGTCCCAGACAGATTCCGAACATGGGGATGCGGGCTTCATACAGCTTCGCCAGTTGTGCAATGATCTCCGGGTTATCCTCCGGATTGCCGGGTCCGTTCGAGAGCATGATTCCATCCGGACGCGCCACCAGAATCTCCTTCGCCGTCGCCGTTGCCGGGAAGGATGTGACCTCGCAGCCCCGGTTCAAAAGTTCCTGCACGATGTTGTGCTTCGCGCCGAAATCCCACAACGCCACCCGATACTTGACCTCACCAGGCCTATCGACTTCTTTCTCTTCTACGGTCACCTGCTGCACCGGTCGCACTACCCGGAAATCGCGAATCGCCTGCAGTTCTTCCTCGCTGTACGGCGGCGCCTTACGCGTCAGCCGTCCATTCATCGTACCGAACTCCCGCAGACACCGTGTCAGCGCTCTCGTATCCACACCCTCCAGCGCTGGAATTCCCTTGTCCTTAAAAAAGGTGTCGAGATCCCCTTCATTTCGGAAATTAGAGGGTTCACGGCACCATTCACGCACGATATAGCCGGCCAAGCACGGCTTCCTGCTCTCAAATTCAGCGGGAATCACCCCGTAGTTCCCGATCAGGGGAAACGTCTGTACCACGATCTGCTCGCAATAGCTGGGGTCTGTGATTGTCTCCAAGTATCCATTCATTCCGGTCGTAAAGACTACCTCTCCCGTCGTCTCCAAAAGAGGCGCTCCAAAGGCTCTTCCCTTAAAATACCGTCCATTCTCCAGCACTAGATACATGGTTTCCATTCCGTCTTCTCCTTCCGTATTATTCCAAATCGTAGATTCTTAGAATCTTTTCTGCTATTTCTTTCTTAGCGCAGCGCTGATCCATTGCCCTGCGCTCGATATAATGGTGAGCCTCTTTCTCGGTCATCTGCTGATACTGGATCAACAAGCACTTGGCTCTATCCACCGTACGGATTTCTCGAATCTGATCCTGGTAGCGGCTGACCTCCGGCTTCTGTGTTCTGCGAAGCCGCCGGTGCAGCGCCAGCATCAGCCGCGCCGCATCCAGAAACGTGCGGCGCCCCTTGTCCATACTATAGACAAAGATACCGTCCTCCGAAAGTTTTTCCTCATATTGGGAAAAATATGTAGGAGGGCATCCCAAAATGACTCCGGCCGTAGTCTCGGCCGCTTTGCGCGCCAGATAAATGCCCGCATCCTTCCCCAGCGGCGCCAGAACGAGGACAAGCGCATAGGATTCCACACCTAAAAGATCCCGTCCCTCCCCACTGGATCTGGCAATGACCACCTCCACCGGAAACTGGTCTCGCAACAGTTCTGCAAAGGGTTCTATCCAGTTGTCTCGATCGGATACGACAAGAACGGTTTCCATGGTCATGCCTCCTTTTTATATGCTTCTAAAATACATCCGCATCTGCGCCTTCCAGGGATCCTCCGCCTTCTGAATCTGATCCCACTCCCAGCGCTTTTGTTTCATATACTGACTTCTGACCTCTTCCGGCAACACTTTTCGGATCCATACGCTGCCCTCCGCCAGATCCAGCGCCTCCGCCAGAGTCTCTGGAAGCCGGCCGATTCCTGCCTGCTCTGCCACACCCGCTTCAAACAGATTTCTGTCACAGGCAGCAGGCAGCGCCGCCTGTTCCTCGATCCCATCCAACCCCGCGTGCAATAGCAGCGCGAATGCCAGATAGGGATTGCAGGATGGATCCGGAGACCGCAGTTCCATCCGATTTGCCGCTCCCGTCGTAGCCGGGATGCGAATGAGCTGCGAGCGATTCTGATACGACCAGGAGATATACCGGGGCGCTTCCTGCTGGCCCAAACGCTCATAGGAGTTCACCAGGGGATTCAGAAACGCGGTCATCTCCGCGATTCGGCTGAGGATTCCGGCTAAAAAGCTCTCCGCATATGGACAATGTTTCGTCCCTGTCTCAAAGAGGTTCCGTCCTCCCTGCATCAGAGACAGATTGATATGCATGCCGTTTCCGAACTGGCTCTCGATTGGTTTGGGCAGGAAGGACGCATAGAGATGATGCATCATGGCGATGGACTTGACCACTGTTTTGAAGGTCATCAGGTTATCGGCCGCGGACAGCGCCTCCGAATACCGGAAATCCACCTCATTCTGTCCCGGTCCGCTCTCATGATGGGATTTCTCCGGCCGAATATCCATTTCCTCCAGCGTCAGGCAGATCTCCCGACGAATATCCTCCGCCTTGTCTAATGGCGCCAGATCTCCGTAGGAACCATGATCCAGCGGCTCCGTCGTCGGTTCGCCCTGCTCGTCCAGATGGAATAAGTAGAACTCGCATTCCGCGCCGACACTGCAGAAGTATCCCATATCCGCCGCCCTCTGCACCGCTCTCTTCAAAATAGCCCGGCCATCTCCCATAAACTCTGTTCCATCGGGATTCTGTATATCACAGAAGATCCGCACCACGCGCTCATGACTGGGGCGCCACGGCAAAATGGAAATCGTAGAACAATCCGGCATCAGAAACAGGTCCGAATGTTCCACTGGCGCCAGTCCCCGCACGGCCGAGGCGTCGAAGATCATACCGGATTCAAAGATCCTGGGCAGCTCTGCCGCCATCACGGCTATATTCTTCTGCAACCCAAAGAGATCGCAAAACGTCAAGCGGACGAATTTCACATCCTGCTCCCTCACAAATCGGAGAATCTCCGCAGCGGAGTCCGTCATCGCCCTCTCCCCTTTCTACTATACAAATAAAGCGTCCACAGGAAAGCCCCTTTCCTCCCTTCTGTTTCTCGTAAGAAAAGGGCAGTGACCTCCTGTGAACGCCTTTGTTCATCGTTTTATATTATAGTATGACCCATCCGTCCTGTCAATCCTCTTTTTCCATTTTGCATCTTATTGTTGCACTTCTCCCAAATTCCTATTGGAAAATCCGTTTTATTTTGGAAATCGGCATCAATTTTGCAAGTTCTAAAAATTTTCTTGCAAAAACTCTTGACAAACATAAATTCCCCTCTTATAATGGGGTCATCACGGCAAAGGCGCCGCAATGGATGGACAGTATCTCTATCTCTTGCGGCGCCTTTTCTGTCAATATGAATCAGAAAGTGAGGATCTTTCCTATGAGCATGAATGTCTCTCCTTCCCGTATCGGTCGTATCCCCGAATATTTCGGATGTATGGTTTTTAATGACGCTGTGATGCAGGAACGCTTACCCAAAGATGCCTATCGTTCTCTGAAACGGACGATGGAACTGGGTAAGAAGCTGGATCCGAATGCCGCCGGCATCATCGCAAACGCCATGAAAGACTGGGCCATCGAGAAAGGCGCGACCCATTTCACCCACTGGTTCCAGCCGCTGACCGGCGTCACCGCCGAAAAGCACGACAGCTTCCTGACCCCCTGTGGAAACAGCAAGGTTATCATGGAGTTTTCCGGCAAAGAGCTGGTCAAAGGAGAACCCGATGCTTCCAGCTTTCCCTCTGGCGGTCTGCGCGCTACCTTTGAGGCGAGAGGCTATACGGCCTGGGATCCCACTTCTTATGCTTTTGTCCGGGATAACACTCTGTATATCCCGACCGTATTTTATTCCTATAGCGGCGACGCGCTGGATAAGAAGACGCCGCTGCTGCGTTCCATGGAGGCGCTGAATCGCGAAGCGCTGCGCCTTCTGAATATTCTGGGCAACACCGAGGCCACGCGGGTCGTATCGACGGTAGGCCCTGAGCAGGAGTATTTCCTGGTCGATAAGGAACTTTTCATGGAGCGGGAAGATCTGCTGCTTTGTGGACGCACGCTGTTTGGCGCCCTGCCTCCGAAGGGACAGGAATTGGAAGACCATTACTTCGGCTCTATCAAGCCCAAGGTGCAGGCATACATGCAGGATTTAAACGAGGAACTGTGGAAACTGGGCGTCTTTGCCAAGACCGAACATAACGAGGTAGCTCCCTCTCAGCATGAGTTGGCTCCCGTATTCACCAATACCAATCTGGCCACAGATCATAATCAGCTGACCATGGAGATCATGAAAAAGGTGGCGGAGAAGCATGACCTAGTCTGTCTGCTGCACGAGAAACCCTTCGAAGGCATCAACGGCAGCGGTAAACATAATAACTGGTCGCTGTCCACCAATACCGGAGATAATCTGTTGGAACCCGGTGATTCTCCCAGAGAGAACGCACAGTTCCTGCTCTTCCTGATGGCCGTTATCAAGGCTGTGGATGAGTACCAGGATCTTCTGAGGCTGTCCGTTGCTTCTGCCGGCAATGACCATCGTCTCGGGGCCAATGAGGCGCCGCCGGCCATCATCTCCATCTTCCTGGGGGATGAACTGACTGCCATCCTGAAATCCATCGAGGAGGGCGCACCGCTGAATCCGGCTGATAAGTCCGAGCTGAAGGTTGGCGTCCACGTGCTGCCCCGGTTCCCGAAGGATACGACCGATCGCAATCGTACCTCGCCTTTCGCCTTTACCGGAAATAAATTTGAATTTCGTATGTTAGGTTCTGCCTCTTCCATCGCGGGACCCAACATCATCCTAAATACCATTGTCGCCGAAGAGCTCTCTCAGTTCGCGGAAGAGCTGGAACAGGCAAAAGACATGAATGAAACCATTCATCATCTGATCTGCCGTGTGATTAAAGATCACAAGCGCATCATTTTCAACGGAGATGGTTATTCTGAAGAATGGGTGAAGGAAGCCGAACGCCGGGGTCTTTTGAATCTGAAGACGACTGCGGATGCTCTTCCCTACTTCATCTCTGACAAGAACAAGGCGCTCTTCTTCAAGCACAAGATCTTTACTGACCGCGAACTGCAATCCCGATATGAGATCTTCATGGAGGAATATGCCAAGAAGATTCATATTGAAGCGTTAACCATGAAGGATATGGCTGAGAAACAGATTCTCCCTGCCATTTCCGCCTACAGTACACAATTGGCCTCCTCCGCTCTGGAGAAGAAAGCGCTTTCCGACGCGATGGATTGCACCTTTGAAACCGAGACTTCCGTGGTTCTTGCCAAGGACAGTGCCGAAATGTATGGCGCTATAAAAGGATTGTCCCAAGATGTCGAGACGGCCGAGGCCATTTCGGACGTAACCGAGCGCGCCGATTTTTATCGGGATACGATCTTGCCGGATATGGACCGTCTTAGAAGTGCTGCCGACCATGCGGAAGGCATCACGGCCCGGGAGTTTTGGCCATTCCCCTCCTATATGGAGCTGTTATTCTCTCTGTAATTTTTTTCTTGTATTGTTTTTCCTTGTTTTGTGGGAAGCCTCACGGCTTCCCTTTTTATCCATATACAGTAAAGGAGCGATAGTATGTCACCCTACCAACCACCCTTTCCGCCTTCAGGACTTTATGATCCCCGTTTTGAACACGATAACTGCGGTATTGGCGCGGTGGTCGATATAAAAGGAAGAAAAAGCCACAAGACCGTGGATGACGCGCTGCACATCGTAGAAAACCTGGAGCATCGCGCGGGAAAAGACGCTGACGGCAAAACCGGCGACGGCGTCGGCATTCTGCTGCAGGTCAGCCACCGCTTTTTCTCCAAGGTATGCGCTGATTCCGGCATTCGCATTGGAGAGGAAGGTACCTACGGTGTCGGCATGTTCTTCTTCCCACAGGAAGAGTTCACTCGTCGTCAGGCCATGAAGATGTTTGAACTGATTACCCGAAAGGAAGGCCTGAAGTTTCTGGGCTGGCGTCAGGTTCCTGTTTGTCCGGAAGTACTGGGAACCAAGGCCCTGAGCTGTATGCCCAGTATCTGGCAATGCTTCATCGAGAAACCGGAGGATGTTCCCTGCGGCATTGCCTTCGACCGCCGCCTCTATGTGGTGCGCCGTGTTTTCGAACAGGGCAATGCCTCCTATGTTGCCAGCCTTTCCAGTCGAACCATCGTCTATAAAGGTATGTTTCTAGTCGGAGAATTGCGCCGGTTCTATCAAGATCTGGAGGATCCGGATTATGAGTCCGCCATCGGCATGGTACACAGCCGTTTCTCCACCAATACGAACCCCAGCTGGATGCGGGCGCATCCCAACCGTTTCATTCTCCATAACGGCGAAATCAACACGATCCGCGGCAACGTGGATTTGATGCTGGCGCGGGAAGAAACGATTTCCGGCAGTGATCTGAAGGAAGATATGCTGAAGATCCTACCCATCGTCCGTCAGGACGGCAGCGATTCCGCTATGCTGGATAATGTCCTGGAATTCATGGTCATGAATGGCATGGATCTTCCGCTGGCTGTGATGATCACGATCCCCGAGCCCTGGTCCAATAATGAGAACATGAGCCGCAAGAAGCGGGATTTCTATCAATACTATGCCACGATGCTGGAACCTTGGGACGGCCCCGCTTCGATTCTTTTCAGCGATGGCGATGTAATGGGCGCTGTGCTGGATCGAAATGGACTGCGTCCCAGCCGCTATATCATCACCACAGATGGCCGCGTGATCCTGTCCAGTGAAGTCGGCGTGCTGGACATCCCGGAATCCCTGATCCTGCGGAAGGATCGTCTGCGTCCCGGTAAGATGCTTTTGGTCGATACGGTCGCGGGCCGTGTCATCGAGGATAACGAGCTCAAGGAATCCTATGCCTCCCGACAACCCTATGGAGAATGGCTGGATAAAAACCTGCTTCACCTCAAAGATCTGAAAATCCCGAATGAGCCGGTGCCAGAATATGCGCCGGATGAACTCATTCGCCTGCAGAAAGCCTTCGGCTATCGTTATGAGGATGTGATGGACACGATTCTGCCGATGGCCCTCTCCGGCAACGATCCCGTAGGCGCGATGGGAGACGATACTCCTCTCGCAGTTCTGAGCCAACGTCACCCCCTTCTTTTTCAATATTTCAAGCAGATGTTTGCTCAGGTCACCAATCCTCCCATCGACGCCATTCGAGAAGAGATCGTCACATCCACTCATGTGTATCTGGGCACCCATGGAAACCTCTTGGAAGAAAGATCAGAAAACTGCCGTATGTTGCAGATCCGCAATCCCATTCTCACCAAGACGGACCTTTTAAAGCTGCGTCATCTTAACGAGCCTGGTTTCCATTCCCGGGTGATTCCGATTACGTATTATAAAAATACCAGTCTGGAAAAGGCTATCGACCGGCTGTTCCTGGAGGTAGATCGCGCTTATCGGGACGGCTATAATATCCTGATCCTGTCCGATCGGGATATCGATGAGTACCATGTCGCCATTCCCAGCCTGCTGGCCGTCTCCGCCGTCTCCAAATATCTGGTACGCACGAAAAAACGCACGGCCGTCTCCTTGATTCTGGAATCCGCGGAACCCCGGGAGGTTCACCATTTCGCGGCGCTTCTGGGCTACGGTGCCTGCGCCGTACACCCCTATCTGGCACAGGAGACGATCCACAGCCTGATCCAGCAAGGACTTCTGGAGAAGGATTACTATGCCGCTGTAAACGACTATAATGAAGCCATACTACACGGCATCATCAAGATTGCCTCCAAGATGGGCATCTCCACGATTCAGAGCTATCAGGGCAGTCAGATCTTCGAGGCAATCGGCATCGATCCGGATGTGATCGACCGGTACTTCACCAATACCGTATCCCGCATCGGCGGCCTTTCGATAGCAGATATCCAGGAGGATATCGAGTATCGTCACCAACAGGCTTTCGATCCGCTGGGGCTGGATACCAATATGGCGCTGGAAAGCGAGGGGCATCATAAGTTCCGCAGCGGCAAGGAAGCCCATCTGTATAACCCAGCTACGATCCATCTGCTGCAGCAATCCGTGTGGCAGAAGGATTATCAATTGTTCCATCAATATACGAAACAGGTCGATCAGGAAAACGACGCGGCCATGCACTTGCGCAGTCTCCTGGAATTCAATTTCCCGGAAGATGGCGGTATTCCGCTGTCCGAAGTGGAACCCGCCTCGGAGATTGTGAAGCGCTTCAAGACCGGCGCCATGAGTTATGGCTCCATCTCCAAGGAGGCGCACGAGACCCTGGCGATCGCCATGAACAACCTGCACGCTAAGAGCAATACCGGAGAAGGTGGCGAGGATCTCTCCCGGATGATCATCAAACCGGGAGCACCCAATTGCTGCAGCGCCATTAAACAGGTGGCCAGTGGCCGTTTCGGTGTGACAAGCCAGTATCTGATCAGTGCGGAGGAGATCCAGATCAAGATGGCCCAGGGCGCAAAGCCGGGTGAGGGCGGACAGCTCCCGGGAAACAAGGTCTATCCCTGGATCGCGAAAACCCGGCATTCGACCACCGGGGTGAGCCTGATCTCTCCACCGCCACACCATGATATCTATTCGATCGAAGATCTGGCAGAACTCATCTATGATCTGAAGAACGCCAATCGGCATGCCCGTATCAGCGTGAAGCTGGTCAGTGAGGCTGGTGTAGGGACTATCGCAGCGGGTGTGGCTAAGGCTGGCGCCCAGGTCATTCTGATCTCCGGCTGTGACGGCGGCACAGGCGCCGCGCCGCGTACCAGCATCCATAATGCGGGACTGCCCTGGGAACTGGGACTGGCCGAGGCCCATCAGACGCTGATCCTAAATGGTCTTCGGAACCGTGTTCGCCTGGAAACCGATGGAAAGCTGATGAGCGGCCGGGATGTGGCCATCGCAGCGATCCTGGGAGCCGAAGAATTCGGGTTTGCCACGGCCCCTCTAGTGGCGATGGGATGCGTCATGATGCGTGTCTGTAACCTGGATACCTGTCCTGTGGGCATCGCGACGCAGAACCCTGAACTGCGCAAACGCTTCCGCGGCAAGCCGGAATATGTGGAGAATTTCATGCTCTTTATCGCCGAAGAACTGCGGGAATATATGGCGCGCCTGGGCGTGCGCACCGTGACCGAACTAGTCGGTCGTACGGATCTTCTTCGTCCTAAAACCTTTCCCGAGGGCAGCCGCGCTTCTCGTATCGACATCACGCCCCTGCTCTTCCGTCCCGCGGGCGCCGACGCGCATATTCACTTCGAGCCCGAGGCGATCTATCATTTCGGACTCGAGAAGACGCCGGATATGAAAATTCTCCTGAAGAAACTGAAAAGCGCTCTTGACAAGGGTGAGCCCGCCACACTGAAGCTCTCTGTCAAGAATACGAACCGCGCATTTGGCAGCATCTTCGGCAGCGAAATCACCAAACGATACGGCAATACTCTGCCAGAGGACACCTATATCATCCATGCCAAGGGAAGCGGCGGTCAGAGCTTTGGCGCCTTCATTCCCAAGGGTATGACACTGGATCTATGCGGCGACAGCAACGACTATTTCGGCAAGGGGCTCTCTGGCGGCAAGCTGATTCTGCATCCGGCCCCAGATGCCGCGTACCGTGCCTGTGATAACATCATCGTCGGCAATGTGGCGCTGTATGGTGCAACGAGCGGTAAGGCATTTATCAGCGGTGTAGCCGGCGAACGCTTCTGCGTCCGCAACTCCGGCGCGACAGCCGTAGTAGAAGGTGTGGGCGATCATGGTTGTGAATACATGACCGGCGGCATCGTGGTCATCTTGGGACACACCGGCAAGAACTTTGCTGCGGGCATGTCCGGCGGCATCGCCTACGTGCTCGATGAGGACTGGGATTTCTATCAGAAAGTCAACAAGGAACTGGTCAGCCTGGAAAATGTGGAACACAAACATGACGTGGCCACCATCAAGTCTCTGATCGAGGAACATGTGAGGCTCACCGGCAGTATGCGTGGCAAGGAGATCCTCGAGAACTTCGGCACCTATCTGAGCAAGTTCAAGAAGGTTCTGTCCCGGGATTATGATCATATGCTGCGCACCATCACTCAGATGGAAGAAAAGGGATTGGACAGCGAACAGGCGGAGATGGAAGCCTTCTATACGCTGAAGAATCAATGAGGAGGATATCATGGGAAAAATCGATGGATTTCTGACATTTGACCGAAAGGTCAGCGCCACGGTCCCTCCGCGGGAGCGCATCGCCAATTATCATGAGTTTCATAAAGCCCTGCCCCTGAAAGAACAACAGCTGCAGGGAGGCCGCTGTATGAACTGCGGTGTTCCCTTCTGTCAGAGCGGATACCTCTTTGGCGGCATGGTCAGTGGATGTCCACTGCACAACATGATCCCGGAATGGAATGATCTGATCTGGAAGGGCAAATGGGAACTGGCCCTGCGCCGGCTCCTCTCCACCAACCGGTTCCCGGAATTTACAGGCCAAGTCTGTCCAGCGCCTTGTGAGGCTGCCTGTACTTGCGGCCTACAGGAGTCTTCGGTTTCGATCCGTGAGAATGAGCAATCGATCATCGAAACTGCTTATCGCAACGGCTGGATCCAACCGACTCCGCCACCGGCGCGAACTGGCAAAAAAGTCGCTATCGTGGGCAGCGGACCTTCCGGACTGTCCGCCGCCGAATGGCTGAACAAACGAGGGCATGAGGTCACCGTATATGAACGCAGTGATCGACCCGGCGGCCTGTTGATGTATGGTATTCCCAACATGAAACTAGATAAAACAGTCATTGACCGCCGCGTAAGGATCATGGAGGCAGAAGGCGTGATATTTTGTCTGAACTCGGATGTGGGTACTGCCGTGCCTTCCCAGGAACTGCTCGACCAGTACGACGCCGTGCTGCTTAGCTGCGGCGCCTCCAATCCGCGTGATCTCCCGGTTCCGGGACGCGACGCGCAGGGAGTCTATTTCGCGGTGGATTATCTTTCCAGCGTGACTAAGAGTCTGTTGGATTCCGATCTGACCGACAAAAGGGCCATCTCCGCGGGAGGTAAATCCGTCATTGTCATTGGCGGCGGTGACACTGGAAACGACTGTACTGCCACCGCGATCCGCCAAGGCTGTAAGGACATCATCCAACTGGAAATGATGCCGGCTCCGCCTGCCATTCGTACTGTGGATAATGCCTGGCCCTCCTGGCCGCGTATCCTCAAGGTGGATTACGGCCAGGAGGAAGCGATCGCGCTGTATGGGCAGGATCCACGTCGCTATCAGACGACGGTGAAGGAATTCCTGAAGGATGAGACAGGTCATCTGCGTGGCGTCGTCATCTCCTGTCTGGCTCCACAGAAGAATCCGGATTCCGGGCGTACCCTCATGGTACCGACTGGCGAGGAATATAAGCTTCCGGCGGAACTGGTCCTGATCGCGGCAGGTTTTACCGGCTGTCAATCCTATGTGGCCGAGTCCTTCGGACTGACACCGGACGAGCGCGGTCGTATTCAGACACAAGACTTTCAAACCGAGATCCCCGGTCTCTTTGCCTGCGGCGATATGCGGCGCGGTCAGAGCTTAGTCGTCTGGGCGCTGCGGGAGGGCGGCGACGCGGCGGCGGCCGTGGATCAGTATCTGATGGGATATACTAATCTGTAGGAGAAAGAAGCTGCGACAAGAGTCTCCCTGGAATGCGGAACTCTTTGACAGCTTCTTTTTTATTTTTACGTCATGAATTGTTGAAAACTGTAGAATTTTTCTCTTCTGTCTTGAAATAAGGCATATTTCGTGTATAATAAATGATGTTGTGTTTTTTTTAACAATATAAAGGAGGATTTTTTCATGTCCCAACTTGATCCCTATCTGTCCGATTCGTATCTGACTCGGATGAATGCTTACTGGCGCGCCGCCAATTATCTGGCTGCGGCACAACTCTATCTGTTGGATAACCCGCTCCTTCGCGAGCCCCTGACCATGGATCATATCAAGAAGAAGATCGTCGGTCATTGGGGCACGGTGCCAGGGCAGAATTTTGTCTATACCCATCTGAATCGAATCATCAATAAGTATGATCTGGACATGATCCTGATCTCCGGCCCGGGTCACGGCGGCAACTTCTTCGTTGCCAATTCCTATCTGGAAGGTACCTATAGCGAGGTATACCCCAATATCAGCCAGGACATTCCTGGTCTGAAGCGTTTGTGCAAGCAGTTTTCTTTCCCCGGTGGCATCTCCAGCCATGTGGCGCCTGAAACTCCCGGTTCTATCAATGAGGGCGGCGAGCTGGGATACTCCATCGCCCATGCCTTCGGATCCGTATTCGACAATCCAGATCTAATCACGGCTTGTATCGTAGGGGATGGCGAGGCAGAGACTGGTCCGTTGGCTACGGCCTGGCATTCCAACAAGTTCCTGAACGCCAAGACCGACGGCGCTGTACTGCCCATTCTGCATCTGAATGGCTATAAGATCAGCAACCCCACTATCTTCTCCCGAATCTCTCATGATGAGATCGAAAGCTTTTTCCATGGCTGTGGCTGGAAGCCCTACTTCGTAGAGGGTGATGATCCCATGACCATGCATCGGCAGATGGCAAAGACGCTGGATCAGGCCATAGAGGAAATCCATGCCATCCAGAAAAATGCGCGGGAAAATAACGATACAACGCGTCCCTTCTGGCCGATGATCGTCCTGCGCACTCCCAAGGGCTGGACCGGTCCCAAGGTTGTGGACGGTAAGCAGATCGAAGGATCCTTCCGCGCGCATCAGGTGCCCATCACCATGGAACAGCCCGAACATCTGGAGCTGCTGAAAGAATGGCTCACAAGCTACAAACCGGAAGAACTCTTCGATGCGGAGGGCCGTCTGATTCCCGAACTGCGGGAGCTGGCGCCCAAGGGCAACCGCCGGATCAGCGCCAATCCCCATGCTAATGGCGGATTGCTGCTGCGGGATCTTCGTCTGCCGGATTTCCGCAAGTATGCCGTGGATGTGTCCGCTCCCGGTGAGGTCGAGGCACAGGATATGATCGAACTCGGCGGATTTGTCCGTGATATCTTCCGTCTGAATGAGGAGAGCCGCAACTTCCGCATCTTTGGACCGGATGAGACCATGTCCAATCGGCTGGGACGCGTATTTGAGGCCACGAACCGCGACTGGAACACGACGCATCTGGACACGGATGAATTTCTGGCTGCGGATGGCCGCGTCATGGACTCTATGCTGAGTGAGCATATGTGCGAGGGCTGGTTGGAGGGATACCTCCTGACCGGACGCCATGGCTTCTTTGCCAGCTATGAAGCCTTCATCCGTATCATCGATTCCATGGCCGCCCAGCATGCCAAGTGGCTGAAGGTCTGCGCGGAACTTCCCTGGCGTCAGAAAATTGCCTCTCTGAACCTGATCCTTTCTTCCAACGTATGGCAGCAGGATCATAACGGCTTCACCCATCAGGATCCCGGGTTCCTCGATCATATCGCGAACAAGAAGGCGGACGTGGTGCGGATCTATCTGCCGCCGGATGCGAACTGCCTGCTTTCCTGCTTCGATCACTGCATCCGGAGTAAGAACTATGTGAATGTCCTGGTGACCTCTAAGCATCCCCGGCAGCAGTGGTTGACCATGGAACAGGCGGTCAAGCACTGTACCCAGGGCGTGGGCATCTGGGAATGGGCCAGCAATGACCAGGGACAGGAGCCGGATGTGGTCATGGCCTGCTGCGGCGATACACCTACACTGGAAGCGCTGGCGGCTGTCACGATCCTGCGGGAGCATATGCCGGAGCTGAAGATCCGCTTCATCAACGTGGTGGATCTGATGAAACTGGAATCCAGTACCCGTCATCCTCATGGTCTGACCGACGCGGAGTACGATGCGCTGTTCACCAAGGATAAGCCCATCATCTTCGCCTTCCACGGATATCCGACCATGATCCACGAACTGACCTACCTGCGTCATAACCGCAATCTGCATGTACACGGCTACCTGGAGGAAGGCACGATCACGACGCCTTTCGACATGCGCGTGCAGAACCAGATCGATCGTTTCCATCTGGTGCAAGATGTCATCTACAATCTTCCTCAGCTGGGCAATCGCGGCGCCTATCTGCTGCAGCTCATGCGGGATAAGCTAGTAGAACATAAGCAGTATATCCATGAAGTCGGCCTGGATCTTCCGGAAATCCGCGACTGGAAGTGGAATCTATAATATAAAACGAGGGTGTCCCTGCAGGGACACCCTCGTTTTATCTCATGTGGAAAGCACGGGCTTTCTCTTTTGAATCGCCTCACGCAGGCTCACCACGTTGTTGACTCTCGTGATCTCCTGCAGCCTGTGTTCCGGATCGATCTCGATATAACATCCTTCCAGATCCGAAATCCCGTGCAGATAGAAAATCACATCCCGATACTTGGGCCACAGATCCGTCGGCGCCGGCAACGGCGGCAGCACCGCTCTCTTCAGGATATTGCCGTCTCCATCCTTCAGTACCACATCGGTCTGCGGCGTCGGCACACTGCCCAGCGAATGGATCCGCACGTTGATACCATGATCGTAGACCCGGATATCCTCCTTCGATACACCGAGGTCCGGCCTCTCCCAATAGGGCTTTCCTTCTTCCAGAAGCTCCAGCTCCAGCACGCTCACCATGCCGGCCGGGAACATCACGCGAACCTTTCCGGTCTTCTCGAAGTTCTGCACGAAGCAAATGCTGTCTTCATCCATCCGATCATCGTCGTTCGTATCCACTCCGCAGAGGATCTTCCAGCGTCCCGGCTTGATATCACCGCCGATCAGATCCGCGTAGACATCGCGATCGGAAATGTTACAGACCAGAATCCGCAGATGATCCTCCTCCGTGATCGGCGTCAGAATCGCCACGCGCTCATCATCGCCCCAGTTAGTAAACTTCCAGGCGATGCGGTTCATCGGATAGGTACAACGCACATATACGTCCGAAGGATCTCCTAATCGGTCGCAATAAAGCGCCGCCGGATCCACATAAACTCGATCGATCCAAGGATGCCCTTCCGTACAATAGTACTCGCGAATGGCGGCCATCCGGTTCAGACTCCGATAACGCTCCGCGATCTTCTGCTTATCCAGTACCTGATCCATATCCTCCCGCCAGGGATGCAAGGGGATCCCCGTATCCTTCTCTACGCGGCCGCCCCGATCCTCCGGAACTTGACAGTCCCAGTATTCCTGTTTACCAATCAGCTTCCATGCCGGCATCATCAGGGTTCTCTCTCCTGAATTTCGTCCGTTCATGGCGGGGTTTTCCTCGTCATCAGAAAAACGCAGATAGGAATGAATATAGCCTTCCTCCGGATGATAATGTGCCACGGCCGCGTCTGCCATCTCCTCCAGAAGCTGCAGCAAATGCGCGTTCCCATTATACTGCGCCACCTGCCAGGCGGGCTCCAGTGCGATATAGCTGCAGGATTGCTGGCCGCCCCACGGTTCCTCCGTTGCCATCACAGAACCGCTATAGTAGGTGGAGCGGATATGCCGGTGTCCCTTCTCATTGACGCCCGTGATCCAATCCACGCTGCGCCCCGTCTCCATCGCGGCTTCCAGCCACCTGGGATCTCCCGGAGAAGCATTCATGCAGGCCGCCAGACTCACTAGTCCTTCTTCCGAGGAGTGCAGCTCATCCGCCTGAATGGAACACAGGCCATTCGTGAACATGCCCTGATCGAAGAACGCCTTCTCATTGGCCTCCATGGCCTCCCTGACCTTATCGCCGTCCGCATCCATCAACACCATCTGCGCCCAGGTAGCCACAAAATCGCCGTCGTCTGACAATCCGCCTCCCAGCTCACCATTGGCGATCTGACGCTTATCTATATAGAAACGGATAATCTTCTTATAATGTTTCAGATACTCGACCTGTCGATACGCCCACTCGGGAACTCCCTCCGGCACCGGCTCCTCCGGAATCTGAATCTCTGGCAGCGCGACCTCACAGCCCATTCGATCCTTAGGCATATTCCGTCGATGCTTCATCAGCATGTAGAGATAGGCGTTTCCCTGTGGATGCGCGGGATCCACCTTCAAAAGATCCAGAATATCCCGCTGGAAACGATTAAACATCTGGTATTCCGGCAGGAAAGGGCTCTCCTCTGTCAAATGTCCCGTGATGTCCTTCACCTCGGCAAAACGATCCTCTATATGTTCTTTCCTCGCCTGTTCCGCCGGCTTGAAGATGGTCCTAAGCTGCAGACTCTCCATCATTCGCTTCCCAGCCTTTGGATCGCTGACAGCGATAGTCAGATAGAGACAACGGTTCTGCGGCAGGATGCGGTCCCGCGTATCCAGCCACAGCCGCTGCTGAATCCCTGCCTGGGCTCGAAACGTAAAGTGCGCCAGGTTGCGATAATACCATAAGGGATCTTTCACCTGAACAGAATAAGAAACATCCCCCTGCTCCTGCGTGCAGAAGGTCAGCTCAATGCCATCCAGCCCTGCGTGATCATCCGCCTCGTAAGGAATGATAATATTATAGAAAGGATATCCGCCCTGTACTTCCATTTCCAGCTTCGTATTGGCTCCATCCGATATCGCCGTCCATATATTGCGTTCATAGGACGTATAGCGGCCCTTGATAAACTTACGCAGTTCTCTTTCCGCCTCACGTTCCATACGCCGGTCCGATCCGGGCGCCACATGATAAGTATAGGAATACATGCCACGCGGAGCACGCCCCTCATAGACATGATAGACGGAAAAATCTCCAATCGGCTCTTCCTTTTCTACATTCGTAAATCGGATTTTACCTCCGATATGGGGCGGGATCTGGTGCGTCGTACGCTCCATACCCTGGGGACGCGTGAAAAGTTCCTCTTTCACAGAACCGTCATCATCCACCAGCTCCGCCTTGCCATAGGCGCTGCCGGAGATCTCGATATGATCATAGGGTTCATACGGCAGATGGAAGGTAATAGCCTGTCCGGAAAGGGAATAGCAATCCCAGTCTGGCAGTTGGAAATAGTCGTTTCTCCCCTTCAGGCGGGACCGATTATATACACCGGGCCAGGTCGTCTCCCGTATGCCGTCGCAGCCCTTATACCACCAGCGTTTCAGATCGTAAGCCTCGTGAATCTCCACCTTGCGGGCCACCGCCATGCCCGGGATCCTGGGAATCCTGCGCGTGAAACCGCTGCGCAGAAGAAAACCTGCTCTAACCTTAGGATCCTCGCAGTCTGGCTGATACGCCCGCTTAAAAGGCCACTCCCCTCTATGTAATGTCTCTGCATCTTCATCTGACAACATCTGATCCCAGATAGAAATATCGCAGATATCGCCACCGCGTATGAAATTATAGTCGCTCTGTACGTGCCAGCTGCCGATGATCCGGGAATGGGGGCCAAACTGATCCAACCCCGCAAAATACACGCCGGGACTCTCCTTTTCCGCCATATTTTTGCCGTTCACATACAGACGAATACCATAGAGCTCATCCCAGGCTACCAAGATGTGCATCCACTCCTGAGGCTCCGGAAACGGCTTAATACGACAATTCACACGCACACGGGACAGATTGATATCCGTGACAAAGGCTTCTAACCCCTCTCCGTCATAATCCACCCGCAGAAAGCACTGATCCCAGCTGCTGTGATCCGCGTAGCCCACGCGGAAAATGGGAAACGGCGTAGGCCCGACGGGATACCGGGAACGCCACCAGAAAGACAGCGATCCTCTTTCTGCATAGATATTGCCTGATGCCTTCCAGGCCAGTTGCTGTCTCGTATCGCAAGAAATCGCCCCGCCCTTCACGCCGTCTTCTATGAGCGATACGGCTTTGCAGAACGTTGGTTTCGCCTTTCCCTGCGCCTTATCTGCCCGGAAAGAATTTCCTGATACATAAAATAATAATGATGGTATTTCTGTATAGTCCATTATGTGACCCCCTTTTTTCATTTTCGCCGTCTGTATTTTTTGATTATACTACAGATCTTTCTTTACGAAAAGACCATTCCCCAATCTGATTCGAAAAGTACAAGAAAAAAGCGTTGCTTACAGGTCAATCCCTCCGCAACGTTTCTCCCTTATTCCTGAAATGGCTGTACGTCCTTCACTGCTTCCTGCAGGGTAATCTCCCAATCCTCGTGGTCGATATCCCGCAGGCGTGTCCATCCTTCTCGCTTAAGGCATAAATCAGATCCATGGAAGCCTGATCGATAGCCAGAATATCTGACGAAGCCAGGATCCCGATATTGGGCGTCACTACCGGTTCCGCTTTATGACTTGTGATTTTGTAAATATATTGTAAACATTCCCCGTTTCGCCAGCCACCTTCTCTCTAAAGAGCGACT